>NZ_NMPP01000005.1:0-106741 GCF_009192885.1 Xanthomonas sp. LMG 12462
CCCCGCTTTTGCCAATCCCCAATCCCGACTCCCCAATCCCGGCCCCCAACCTACATCGCCCGCGTCACCTGGCCGCCCAGGCCCAATGCCATCAGCACTTCCTGGGCCTTTTCCAGCAGTTCGTCGGCCACGCAGACCTGGACCACGCCGAACGGCAGTTCGCCGGCGCCGCCGAGCAGGGCCTCGCCGAACACGAAGGCGGTGATGCCGGCATCCTCCAGCGCGTGCTTGGCCAGGTGCGCGTCGATCAGGTGCTGGGCGCGGTAGGCGATCTGCATGGTCGAGCCCTCAGCGGCGAGCCACGGAGCCAGGCAGAACCTGGAGCGAGGAAAGGCAACACAGGCCCGTACACGGGTACGCAAACTGAGAAGGACGCATGGCGCCAAGGGCAAGACGGAACGCCGGCATGCGGGCTTCTCTCGGGTGAATTGTTCCGCAGCCTACGCGCCAGGACGGCCGCCGACCAGCCCGGCCAAGCTAAAGCAGCGCTTTACTTACTATAAACTTGCGCTTTACTTATTCTCCGACGCGCGCATGTCCGACACCCCCGCCACCGACGCCTCCGCCCCGGCCGAGAAGAAAGACTTCATCCGCCAGATCGTCCGCGAGGACCTGGCCAGCGGCAAGCACACGGCCATCCGCACCCGCTTCCCGCCAGAGCCCAACGGCTACCTGCACATCGGCCACGCCAAGGCGATCTGCCTGGACTTCGGCATCGCCGCCGAGTTCGGCGGGCGCTGCAACCTGCGCTTCGACGACACCAATCCGGCCAAGGAAGATCCCGAATTCGTCGCCGCGATCCAGGACGACGTGCGCTGGCTGGGCTTCGACTGGGCCGAGCTGCGCCACGCCTCGGACTATTTCGAGGTGTACTACCTGGCCGCCGAGAAGCTGATCCGCGACGGCCACGCCTTCGTCTGCGACCTCTCCGCCGAGCAGGTGCGCGAGTACCGCGGCACCCTCACCGAGCCGGGCCGCGACTCGCCCTACCGCACCCGCAGCGTCGAGGAGAACCTGGACCTGTTCCGACGCATGCGCGCCGGCGAGTTCCCGGACGGCGCGCGCACCCTGCGCGCCAAGATCGACATGAGCAGCGGCAACATCAACCTGCGCGACCCGGCGCTGTACCGGATCAAGCACGTCGAGCACCAGAACACCGGCAACGCCTGGCCGATCTACCCGATGTACGACTTCGCGCATTCGCTGGGCGATGCGGTGGAAGGCATCACCCACTCGCTGTGCACGCTGGAGTTCGAGGACCACCGCCCGCTGTACGACTGGTGCGTGGACAAGGTCGACCTGGCCGGCCACCCGGAACTGCTGCAGCCGCTGCTGGACAAGGGCCTGCCGCGCGAGGCGGCCAAACCGCGGCAGATCGAGTTCTCGCGGCTCAACATCAACTACACGGTGATGAGCAAGCGCAAACTGACCCAGCTCGTCGCCGAGGGCCTGGTCGATGGCTGGGACGACCCGCGCATGTACACCCTGCAGGGCCTGCGCCGCCGCGGCTACACGCCGGCCGCGCTGCGCCTGCTGGTCGACCGGGTCGGCATCAGCAAGCAGAACTCGGTGATCGATTTCTCGGTGCTGGAAGGCTGCCTGCGCGAAGACCTGGACGCGCACGCCGCGCGGCGCATGGCGGTGATCGAGCCGCTGAAGCTGGTGCTGAGCAACCTGCCCGAGGGCCACAGCGAGACGTTGACCTTCTCCAATCACCCCAAGGACGACAGCTTCGGCACGCGCGAAGTGCCGTTCTCGCGCGAACTGTGGATCGAGCGCGAGGACTTCGCCGAAGTCCCGCCCAAGGGCTGGAAGCGGCTGGTGCCTGGCGGCGAAGTGCGCCTGCGCGGCGCCGGCATCGCCCGCGTCGACGAAGTGATCAAGAACGACGCCGGCGAGATCGTGGAACTGCGCGGCTGGCTCGACCCGGAATCGCGTCCGGGCATGGAAGGCGCCAACCGCAAGGTCAAGGGCACCATCCACTGGGTCAGCGCCGCGCACGCGGTCGAGGCCGAGATCCGCCTGTACGACCGCCTGTTCTCGGTGGAAAAGCCCGACGACGAGTCCGACGGCAAGACCTACCGCGACCACCTCAACCCCGACTCCAAGCGCAGCGTGCGCGGCTACGTCGAACCCGCCGCCGCCCAGGCCGCGCCGGAGCAGGCGTTCCAGTTCGAGCGCACCGGCTATTTCGTCGCCGACCGCTACGACCACCGCGCCGACGCGCCGGTGTTCAACCGCAGCGTGACCCTGCGCGATACCTGGAGCGGCGGCCAGGGCGGCTGACCAAGCGCGTGTGCGATGCCTCCAGCGACGGCGATGTCCTGGAGGAAGGCAGCGCATCGGCCGCGGACCGCGTGCCGGGAAATCTGCAGCGTCGTTTGGCGCTATCGCGTCGGGACTGAAGTCCCTCCCACAGGATGGCTGCATGCGCGGCCGCTTCCTGCAGGGCTAGCGTTAGCGTTGTTTTATTGGTGAGGCATCGCGCTGAAGCGGGGCTAAAAAGCCGGGATTGGGGACTTGGGATTGGGGATTCGGAACCCCGCAAATCGGGACCCGAAATTTTCCGTAAGTGCTGGGCGGTTGCGATTGCACTGTGGGAGGGGCTTCAGCCCCGACGGGCTTTACCGATAACGCCTGTCGGGGCTGAAGTCCCTCCCGCAGAAAGCGACTACTCTGTTTTTGATGATCGCTTTGCAGTGGGTTGGCTCCGCACGCCGATGCTGCCGTCCCGGGTCCCGGGTCCCGAGCCCCGAGCCAAGCCCCCACCCGCTATACTCGACGGTTACGCATCATCGACCGGCGCTTCCTGCGCCGGCGCTTCGGACCGAGGAATGAGCAGGCTGTTTAGAGACGTCGAGGGCGGGACCCTGTTCCCGCAGGGAAGCGTGGTCTGCATCGGCGCCTTCGATGGCCTGCACCTGGGCCACCGCGCGCTGGTGCGGCAGGCGATCGCGCGCGCGCGCGAAGCGGGCGTGCCGGCGGTGGCGCTGAGCTTCGAGCCGCTGCCGCGCGAGTTCTTCGCCCCGGCCGCGCCGCCGCCGCGGTTGACCCTGGCCCGGGCCAAAGTGCAGGGCCTGCTCCAACTCGGCATCGACAGCGTCGGCCTGCTGCGCTTCGACCGGCGCATGGCCTCGATGAGCGCGGAGGACTTCGTGCAGCGCGTGCTGGTCGAGCGCCTGCGTGCGCGCGAGGTCTGGATCGGCCCGGCGTTCCGCTTCGGCCACAAGCGCGGCGGCGACATCGCGCTGCTGCGTGCGCTGGGCGCCCAGCATGGCTTCGCCGCCGATGAGATCGCGCCGGTGCACCTGCGCGAGGAGCGCATTTCCAGCACCCGCATCCGCGAGCTGCTGGTGGCCGGCGAGTTCGCCCATGCCGCCGAACTGCTCGGCCGCCCGTATGCGATCGGCGGCCGCGTGGTGCGCGGCAAGCAGCTCGGGCGCACGCTCGGCTATCCCACCGCCAACCTGCGGTTCGCCCGCACCCCGGCGCTGTCCGGCATCTACGCCACCTGGGTGCACGGCGTGGCGGCGCAGCCGTGGCCGTCGGTGTCCAGTTTCGGCACCCGCCCGACCGTGCAGGGCGTGGAGCCGCTGCTGGAAGCGCACCTGTTCGATTTCCAGGGCGACCTGTACGGTCGCCACATCGAGGTGGAGTTCGTCGCCAAGCTGCGCGACGAGGAAACCTTTGCCGATCTGCCGGCGTTGACCGCGCAGATGCACCGCGACGCCGCGCTGGCGCGGCAACTGCTCGCTGCGCCTGCCGGCGCGGGCCTGCCGCCCGTGTCCGCCGCCCCGCGCGCGGACCTCCCCCTGAAGACCACCGACCGGTAACTGCCCGTGACCCAG
The DNA here is from genome assembly GCF_009192885.1 of Xanthomonas sp. LMG 12462. Classification (NCBI taxonomy): domain Bacteria; kingdom Pseudomonadati; phylum Pseudomonadota; class Gammaproteobacteria; order Lysobacterales; family Lysobacteraceae; genus Xanthomonas; species Xanthomonas sp. LMG 12462. The sequence continues at coordinate 3,849 of NZ_NMPP01000005.1, forward strand.
GACTACAAAGCCACCCTCCATCTGCCGGCGACCGAGTTCCCGATGCGCGGCGACCTGCCCAAGCGCGAGCCGGACATCCTGGCGCGCTGGGAGAGCGAGGGCCTGTACACGCGGCTGCGCGACAACGCCCAGGGCCGGCCGCTGTTCGTGCTGCACGACGGCCCGCCCTACGCCAATGGCGCGATCCACCTCGGGCATGCGGTCAACAAGATCCTCAAGGACATCATCGTCAAGTCCAAGTACCTGTCTGGCTACGACGCGCCGTACATCCCGGGCTGGGACTGCCATGGCCTGCCGATCGAGATCGCGATCGAGAAGAAGTTCGGCAAGGTCGGAGTGAAGCTGGATGCGGTGGAGTTCCGGCAGAAGTGCCGCGAATACGCCAACGCGCAGATCGACATCCAGCGCCGCGACTTCAAGCGCCTGGGCGTGATCGGCGACTGGGACAACCCCTACCGCACGCTGGACTTCCATTTCGAGGCCAACGAGATCCGCGCGCTGGCGCGGATCGTCGAGAACGGCCACCTGACCCGCGGCGTGAAGCCGGTGCACTGGTGCTTCGACTGCGGCTCGGCGCTGGCCGAGGCCGAGATCGAGTACGCCGACAAGCAGTCGCCGACGGTGGACGTGGCCTACACGGCCCGCGACGGCGCGGCGCTGGCCGCCGCGTTCGGTGCGACCCTGCCGGACGGTGCCGAAGTGGCCGTGCCGATCTGGACCACCACGCCGTGGACGCTGCCGGCCTCGCTGGCGGTGTCGCTGGGGCCGGAGCTGGTCTATGCGCTGGTCGAAGGCCCGGCCCGCGACGGCCGCCGCCGCTGGCTGGTGCTGGCCGACGCGCTGGCCGAGCGCGCGCTGCAGCGCTACGGGGTGGATGAGGTGGTAGTGCACGGCCGCGTCGCCGGCGCGGCGCTGGAACACCAGGTGCTGGCGCACCCCTTCTACGACGAGCGCGACGTGCCGGTGATCCTCGGCACCCACGTGTCCGACACCGACGGTACCGGCGCGGTGCACACCGCCCCCGGCCACGGCCAGGAGGACTACGTGGCGGTCAAGCCGTACGGGCTGCTGGAGCGCTACGGCGCGGCGCAGATCAACCCGGTGGATGCGCGCGGCGTGTACCTGCCGTCGACCCCCGCGGTCGATGGCATGGAGCTGGCCGGGCTGCACATCTGGAAGGCCAACGACGTCATCGCCGACCTTTTGGCCGCGCGTGGGCTGCTGCTGGCGCGTGCCAGCATGGTCCACAGCTATCCGCATTGCTGGCGGCACAAGACCCCGATCGCGTTCCGCGCCACGCCGCAGTGGTTCATCTCGATGGAGCAGGCCAACCTGCGTGCCGAGGCGCTGCAGGCCATCGAAGGCGTGCACTGGTACCCGGCCTGGGGCCAGGCGCGCATCGCCGGCATGGTCGCCGGGCGCCCGGACTGGACGATCTCGCGCCAGCGCACCTGGGGCGTGCCGATCGCGCTGTTCGTGCATCGCGAGACCGGCGAGCCGCATCCGCGCAGCACCGAGCTGATGCGCCAGGTCGCCGACCGCGTCGAGGAGGGCGGGGTGGACGTGTGGTACGCGCTCGACGCCGCCGAACTGCTCGGCGACGAAGCGGGCGACTACGAGAAGATCACCGACATCCTCGACGTCTGGTTCGATTCCGGCGTCACCCACGAGGCGGTGCTGACCGAACGCGGCCTGCCCAAGCCGGCCGACCTGTACCTGGAAGGCTCCGACCAGCACCGCGGCTGGTTCCAGTCCTCGCTGCTGACCGGCGTGGCGCTGGACCACGCGGCGCCGTACCGGCAGTGCCTGACCCACGGCTTCACCGTGGACGAGCACGGCCGCAAGATGTCCAAGTCGCTGGGCAACGGCATCGAGCCGCAGGACATCATGAAGACGCTGGGCGCGGACATCCTGCGCCTGTGGATCGCCTCGGCCGACTACAGCAACGAGATGTCGCTGTCGCAGGAGATCCTCAAGCGCAACGCCGACGCCTACCGGCGCCTGCGCAACACCGCGCGCTTCCTGCTCGGCAACCTGCACGGCTTCAATCCGGCCGTGCACCTGCGGCCGCTGCCGGAGCTGGTGGCGCTGGACCGCTGGATCGTGCACCGCGCCTACGAGGTGCAGGAGCAGATCAAGGCCGCCTACGCGCGCTACGACTTCGCCGCCATCGTGCAGGCGCTGCTGAACTTCTGCAGCGTGGACCTGGGGTCGCTGTACCTGGACGTGACCAAGGACCGGCTGTACACGATGGCCGAGGATTCGCTCGGCCGGCGCTCGGCGCAGACCGCGATGTTCCATGTGGCCGAGGCCTTCGTGCGCTGGATCGCGCCGATCCTGAGCTTCACCGCCGACGAGCTGTGGGGTTACCTGCCGGGCGCGCACCTGGGCAACGTGCTGTTCGCGACCTGGTACGAAGGCCTGGCGCCGTTGCCGGACGACGCGGCGCTGAGCGCGGCCGACTTCGAGCAGTTGCTGGCGCTGCGCGAGCAGGTGGCCAAGGTGCTGGAGCCGATGCGCGGCAACGGCGTGATCGGCGCGGCGCTCGAGGCGGAGATCACCGTCGCCGCCGACGCCGCCACCGCGGCGAAGTTGCAGCCGCTGCAGGAAGAGCTGCGCTTCCTGTTCATCAGCGGCGACGTGGTGGTGCGCGAGGCCAGCACCGACGAGATCTTCGTCAGCGCCCAGGCCACCGAGAAGCCCAAGTGCGTGCGCTGCTGGCACTACCGCGCCGACGTCGGCGCCGATCCGGCGCACCCGGAACTGTGCGGCCGCTGCGTCAGCAACATCGAAGGACCGGGCGAGGAGCGCCGCTGGTTCTGAGTCCCGTCCCCGGCCACGCGACTGCGTCGCCGGGGCCAGCGGTGGTGCCGTGGCTGCGGCGCCGGCCGTCCTCCCTTTCCTTCTTCGCCCAAGGCGGACTTCCCGCATGACCGCACGACCCAACCCCTCCGCCCTGATCTGGCTGCTGCTGTCGGCCGCGGTGATCGGCCTGGACCAGTGGAGCAAGGCCTGGGTGCTGTCCAGCCTGCCCGAGTTCACCGCGGTGCCGGTGATCCCCGGCTTCTGGAACTGGTACCGGACCTACAACACCGGCGCGGCATTCAGTTTCCTGAGCCAGGCCGGCGGCTGGCAGCTCTGGTTCTTCACCGCGCTGGCGGTGGGCATCAGCGCCCTGCTGGCCTGGTGGCTGGCGCGCACCCCGCGCGGCGAGTGGCGCAGCGCGCTGCCGTACGCGCTGGTGATCGGCGGGGCGATCGGCAACGTGATCGACCGGCTGATGCACGGCCACGTGGTCGATTTCATCCAGTGGTACGTGGGCGAGCACTACTGGCCCTCGTTCAACATCGCCGACTCGGCGATCGTCGCCGGCGCCATCGGCATCGCCCTGTTCGGCGTGTTCGACGGCAAGGCGAAGCGAAAAGCGGGATAATCGGTGCCACTCTCCCTGTCGAAGCGCCTGGCCCCCTGCGGCCGGCGGATCTAGCTAATGGATGTCCTGCTCGCCAACCCCCGCGGCTTCTGCGCCGGCGTCGATCGCGCGATCGAGATCGTCAAGCGCGCCATCGAAACCCTGGGCGCGCCGATCTACGTGCGCCACGAGGTGGTGCACAACCGCTTCGTGGTCGACGACCTCAAGCAGCGCGGCGCGATCTTCGTCGAGGAACTGGACGAGGTGCCCGACGGCAACACGGTGATCTTCAGCGCCCACGGTGTGGCCCAGGCGGTGCGCCAGGAGGCCGAGCGGCGCGGGCTGAAGGTGTTCGACGCCACCTGCCCGCTGGTCACCAAGGTGCATTTCGAGGTGGCCCGGCACTGCCGCGCCGGCCGCGACGTGGTGCTGATCGGCCACGCCGGCCACCCGGAGGTGGAAGGCACGATGGGGCAGTGGGACCGCGAATGCGGCACCGGCCGCATCTACCTGGTCGAGGACATCGAGCAGGTCGCCACGCTGGACGTGCAGCAGCCGGAGAACCTGGCCTACACCACCCAGACCACGCTGTCGGTGGACGACACCCGCGGCATCATCGAGGCGCTGCGCGCGCGCTACCCGGCGATGCAGGGCCCGAAGAACGACGATATCTGCTACGCCACCCAGAACCGCCAGGACGCCGTGCGCGACCTGGCCAAGGAGTGCGACCTGGTGCTGGTGGTCGGCTCGCCGAACAGCTCCAATTCCAACCGGCTCAGCGAGCTGGCGCGGCGCGACGGGGTGGAGTCCTACCTGATCGACGGCGCCGACGAGATCGATCCCGCCTGGATCGCCGGCAAGCGCCGCGTCGGCCTGACCGCCGGCGCCTCGGCGCCGCAGGTGCTGGTGGACGGGGTCATCGCGCGGCTGCGCGAACTCGGCGCCGACGGCGTGTCGGAACTGGCGGGCGAACCGGAGTCGATGGTGTTCGCGCTGCCGAAGGAATTGCGGCTGCGTCTGGTCGACTGACGGGGGCGTTCGTACGCTGGATGGGCGTATCTGTCGCGGCGCGCGTAGGAGCGGCTGTCAGCTGCGACGGGCGATCCCGGTAAAGCCCGGCGCGGCTGATCCCCGAAAAGGGGACAAGAGCCGCTCCTGCGAGATGACGTGATGGGGTGCTGCCGCGTGGCAAGCGCCACGGCTTACTGGCGCTGCATGCCGCGCGGCCGTCCCTGTGCATCGAACTCGATGCCCACGCTGACGCGATCGCCTTCCACGCCGTCCGGCATCCAGCGCAGGCGGCCACGCCGGCCCACCAGCACGTACACGTGATCCACCTTCTTCGGCTCGGCCTGTAGCGCCTCGCCCTGTTCCTGCAAGGCCGTGGCCACCCGGTAGGCGCCCTCGAAATCGATGTCCTGCAGCGCGGCGGTGTCGGTGGCTGGCTTGAGGAACGGCCCGAACATGCGCAGATTCACTGGCGCATCCTTGTGCCAGGCCTCGTCGTGGAAGCTGTATTCGTCCACGTGGTCCGGCTGTGCGGGGTCCAGCAGTTCGAGCCCGATCCGGTTGTCGTAGAAATGCACGGCATGGAACACGCGCAGGTCGTGACCCTGCAGGTCGGGCAGGTCCGCCAGCGCCTGCCGGGCCGCGCGCAGCCGCTGCGGGTCGAACAGCAGGTTGCCGCGTGGTGCCGGCGTCGGCGCCGGCTCGGTGTCGGCAGCGCGGGCAGTCGGGGTCGGCGCCGCCAGCGATTGCGGCTTGGAGGGGGCCTGCAGGGCAGCCCCTGGGCCCGCCGCCTGCAGGGTGGCGTGGATGGTGTCCCAGGCGCCGCCGGCGAAGGCCAGGCCGCCGAGCAGCAGCACCACGCCGGCGAAGACCAGTGGGGTGGGCGGCGTCTTCATGGCAGCTCCAGGTCGGCGCGGGCGGGGTGTTGCGGGTCGTACAGCACCGACACGGTGTCGCGCGGCAACTGCCCGACGTCGAGCAGCGACACGAACCGCCGCATCGTTGCCTCGTGCGGGTTGCCTGACGCGTCCTCGAACGCCACGCGGAACTCCACCTGCGGCTGCTCGTTGAGGGTGGTGCCGGTCTGGCGCACGTCCAGCACCCGCGCACGTGCGCGCAGGCCGCGGTACTTCAGGGTCTCGTCGGTGGCGTTGCGGCGGATCACGCGCAGGATCACGCGCAGCGCCAGCACGTAGCCGTTGAGTACCAGCGCACTCATCAGCAGCGGATGGTTGAAGGACAGGAAGGTCCAGCCCATGCCGCGGTTCTGCAGGCGCCAGGCCGCCACGTAGGCCGCGCCGACTAGTGCCACCAGCAGCAAGGCGCCGGCCGCGCGGCGCCACAGGCTGGCGCGATCCAGCGCCGGCTCGGCGTCCTCCAGCACCAGGTTCGGGGTGGCGCCCGGGGTGGTGCTCAGCCGCAGCGGCACGGTGCGCCCGCTCTCGAAGCGGCGTTGCGCCGGCTTGCGGTCCACGATCAGCAGGGTGTCGCGGATGGGCGTGCCGGACAGGTTGTCGAAGGCCAGGGTCAGCGACAGCTGCGGCCAGCCCTTGACCTCGACGCCGGTGGGGGCGATGCGTTCGATCAGCGCCTCGCGGCGCACGCCGTGGGCGAGCAGCTGGCGCACGCGGTGCAGGGCGCGCCCGGGCATGAGCAGCAGCGTGTCCATGTAGGCGTAGAGCAGGTGCAGCCACAGGCCCAGCGACAGCGCCAGCAGGGTCAGCGCCCATGCGGGCGTGCTGGGCTGGGCCAGCACGCGTGGCCAGTCGCTGGCGAAGTAGAGGATGCAGGGGAAGGGGATGGCGAAAAACAGCAGGAACGCGAGCCAGAACCAGGCGAACAACTTCACGATGAGCAGGGGGATGGGTACGACGGGGGCGGCAGGGTAACCCATCGATTGCGGCGCGCGCGCGAAGGCCCGGGCAGCGATTGACCCCGGCCCGGGCCGACGCCTAGAATTGCCAGTTCCGCCGGAATAGCTCAGTCGGTAGAGCGGCGCATTCGTAATGCGTAGGTCGCAGGTTCGACTCCTGTTTCCGGCACCAGTCGTACCCAGAAGGCAGCCGCGAGGCTGCCTTCCTGGTGTCTGCGCTCCCGTTTTTCTGCGACGCAGGTCCGTGCGCGCAGCGGCCTGCGACGCCGTGTCGCAGGCGGGTGCGGCAATGTGTCGCACATAAAAACGCGGCCTGGCGCCCGCCCGGGCTTGTCAATGACTTCCGGAGTTGCCGCACGGCAGCATAAAATGCGTCGTTGATCGCGCATGCCGGCCCGGATGCCGCGGCGGACGCGGGACAGCCCCCTCTACGGCGCCCCGCCTCCCGCTCCCGCGCGGTTCGCATCCCCTACGCAATTGGATCGTTCGATGATTCCGTTGAAACAACTCCGGCGCTCGCTGCGCTCCGGTCTGTTGCTGCTGGCCGCACTGCTGTTGGCCGGCTGCAACTCGGCCATCCTCAACCCCAAGGGTCAGATCGGCCACGACGAGAAGACGCTGCTGATCACCTCGGTGGTGCTGATGCTGCTGGTGGTGATCCCGGTCATCGTGATGACCCTGGCCTTCGCCTGGCGCTACCGCGCGTCCAATACCAAGGCCCGCTACGAGCCGAACTGGTCGCACTCCACTGCGATCGAGGTGGTGGTGTGGTCGATCCCGTGCATGATCATCCTGGTCCTGGCGGTGCTGACCTGGCGCTCCTCGCATGCGCTGGATCCGTACAAGCCGCTGGATTCCAAGGTCAAGCCGATCACCATCGAGGCGGTGGCGCTGGACTGGAAGTGGATGTTCATCTACCCGGAGCAGGGCATCGCCACGGTCAACGAGATCGCGTTCCCGGTCGACACGCCGCTGAACTTCAAGATCACCTCCGACACGGTGATGAACTCGTTCTTCATCCCGCACCTGGGAACGCAGATCTACGCGATGGCCGGCATGGAGACCAAGCTGCACCTGATCGCCAACGAGCCGGGCGAGATGTTCGGCCTGTCGGCCAACTACAGTGGCCACGGCTTCTCGAAGATGGGCTTCGCCGCGCATGCCACCGACCGCGCCGGTTTCGACGCGTGGGTGGCCAAGGTCAAGGCCTCGCAGAAGACCCTGGACCAGGCCGAGTTCCAGGTGCTGGCGGCCAACCGCAACGACAAGGCCGCCTACCCGGTGACGTACTACGCCTCGGTGCAGGACGGCCTGTTCAAGTCGTTGATCGACAAATACATGATGGGCAAGGGCCACAAGATGGAAGGCCACGACGCTCATCCGGCATCGGCTGCTGAGCCGGTCGCCATGTGCACTTCTGGAGACAAGTGATGCTAGGCAAACTCACGCTCGAGGCGGTTCCGTACCACGAGCCGATCATCATGGCGGCCCTCGGCGGCGCCGGCCTGCTCGGCCTGCTGGTGGTGGCCGCGGTCACCAAGTACAAGCTGTGGGGCTACCTCTGGAAGGAGTGGTTCACCTCGGTCGACCACAAGCGCATCGGCGTCATGTACATCGTGGTGGCGCTGATCATGCTGCTGCGCGGCTTCGCCGACGCGGCGATGATGCGCACCCAGCAGGCGATCGCGCACGGCGGCAACGAGGGCATCTTCCCGCCGCACCACTACGATCAGATCTTCACCGCGCACGGCGTGATCATGATCTTCTTCATGGCCATGCCGTTCATGACCGGCCTGCTGAACCTGATCGTGCCGCTGCAGATCGGCGCGCGCGACGTGGCGTTCCCGTTCCTGAACTCGCTGAGCTTCTGGCTGTTCGTGGCCGGCGCGGCGCTGGTCAACATCTCCCTGGGCGTGGGCGAGTTCGCGCAGACCGGCTGGCTGGCCTACCCGCCGCTGTCCGGGCTGGAATACAGTCCAGGCGTCGGTGTCGACTACTACATCTGGGCGTTGCAGATCTCGGGCCTGGGCACATTGCTCACCGGCATCAACTTCTTCGTGACGATCATGCGCATGCGCGCGCCGGGCATGACCCTGATGCGCATGCCGATCTTCACCTGGACCGCGCTGATCACCAACATCCTGATCATCGCCGCGTTCCCGATCCTGACCGTGGCGCTGGCGCTGCTGGGTGCGGACCGCTACCTGGGCACGCACTTCTTCACCAACGACGGTGGCGGCAACGCCATGATGTACGTCAACCTGATCTGGATCTGGGGCCACCCGGAGGTCTACATCCTGATCCTGCCGGCGTTCGGCATCTTCTCCGAGCTGATCGCCACCTTCAGCCGCAAGCGCCTGTTCGGCTACACCTCGATGGTGTACGCGACCTCGTGCATCGGCGTGCTGTCGTTCATCGTGTGGCTGCACCACTTCTTCACCATGGGCTCGGGCGCCAACGTCAATGCCTTCTTCGGCATCACGACGATGATCATCTCGATCCCCACCGGCGTGAAGATCTTCAACTGGCTGTTCACCATGTTCCGCGGCCGCGTGCACATGACCGCACCGGTGCTGTGGACCATCGGCTTCATCATCACCTTCGTCATCGGCGGCATGACCGGCGTGATGCTGGCGATCCCGGCGGTGGACTTCGTGCTGCACAACAGCCTGTTCCTGATCGCGCACTTCCATAACGTGATCATCGGCGGCGTGGTGTTCGGCTACCTGGCGGGCCTGACCTACTGGTTCCCGAAGGCGTTCGGCTTCAAGCTCAACGAGAAGCTGGGCAAGGCCTCGTTCTGGTGCTGGATCATCGGCTTCTTCATCGCCTTCATGCCGCTGTACGTGCTCGGCTTCATGGGCATGACCCGGCGCATGAACAGCTACAACCACCCCGAGTGGGCGCCGTGGCTGATGGTGGCCGCGGTGGGTGCGGCGATCATCGGTACCGGCATCTTCCTCAACCTGGTGCAGATCGGCTACAGCATCTGGAAGCGCAAGGAGAACATGGACCTGACCGGCGACCCGTGGGATGGCCGCACCCTGGAGTGGGCGACCTCCTCGCCGCCGCCGTTCTACAACTTCGCGGTGCTGCCGCACATCGACGACCGCGACCAGTTCTGGGAAGACAAGCTCAAGGGCAAGGGCTGGCCGCGTCCGGCCAAGTACGAACCGATCCACATGCCGCGCAACACGGCGGCGGGCTTCTGGATCGGCGCCTTCAGCATCGTCCTCGGCTTCGGTCTGACCTGGCACATCTGGTGGATGGCGGTGATCGGCCTGGTCGGCATGATCGGCAGCTTCATCGCGCGCACCTTCGATGACGACATCGATTACTGGGTCCCGGCGGAGGAAGTGGAGCGCATCGAGAACGCGCGCTTCGCCCTGCTGGAACAGCAACACGCGGCCAACGCCGCAAAGGCGGTCTGAACAATGGCTTCCACGACGCTCGATTCCCACGCCGCCCACGCGGGCGGCCACGACCACGACCACCACGACGCGGGCGGCAACACCGTCTTCGGGTTCTGGGTCTACCTGATGAGCGACTGCCTCATCTTCGCCGGCCTGTTCGCCACCTATGCGGTGCTGGCCGGCGCGACGGTGGACGGCCCGACCGCCAAGGAACTGTTCGACCTGAAGTTCGTGCTGGTGGAAACCTTCCTGCTGCTGTTCAGCAGCCTGGGCTTCGGCCTGGCGATGATCTCGGCGAACAAGCGCAGCATGGGCGGCCTGTACGGCTGGCTGGCGGTCACCGCCGCGCTGGGCCTGGGCTTCCTGGGCATGGAGCTCTACGAGTTCCACCACCTGATCGAAGAGGGCGCCGGCCCCGGCCGCAGCGCGTTCCTGTCGGCCTTCTTCACCCTGGTCGGCACCCACGGTCTGCACGTGGCCTCGGGCCTGCTGTGGATGACCGTGCTGGTGATCCAGATCGCCAAGAACGGCCTGACCCCGCGCAACATGACCCGCCTGGCGTGCCTGAGCCTGTTCTGGCACTTCCTGGACGTGATCTGGATCGGCGTGTTCACCATCGTCTACCTGCTGGGAGCGCTGTAATGGCCAACCATCATTCCTCCGACACGCACGCCGAGCACGGCCACGGCGGCGGCCTGAAGTCCTACCTGGTCGGCTTCGTGCTGGCGGTGATCCTGACCGTGATCCCGTTCGGCATGGTGATGAGCGGGGCGTTCCCGCGCGGCGTCACCGTCATCGTCATCGCGGTGCTGGCCGCGGTGCAGATGCTGGTGCACTTGATCTACTTCCTGCACATGGACCGGTCGGCCGAACAGCGCTCCAACGTGCACGTGGGCCTGTTCTCGCTGCTGATCATCGGCATCGTGGTGGTCGGCTCGCTGTGGGTGATGCACAACCTCAACGTCAACATGATGCATTGAGGCGCGCACCGCCTCGGGTTCGCGAAGGCCGCCTCCGGGCGGCCTTTTGCGTTCTACGGTCCGGTGCGGCCGCCCTGGAAGTTGCAGATGGCCGATGGGCGCGCCGCCGTCAGCTGCGGTCCGAGCCGAGCGTCGCGGAGAGTTTCAGCAGGACCTGCGCGTCTTCCGCGCTGAGGCGATCGAGCAGCCGCGTTCTGACCGCGGCGGCGTGGATCGGCCGCGCCGCCGCGATCTTCTCCCGGCCCAGGGCGGTGATGGCCACCTTCACCACGCGCGGTTCTGCGTCGCTGCGGCGGACCAGGCCGCGCGTCTGCATCCGGGTGAGCTGATGCGACAGCCGGCTCTTGTGCCACCCCATGGAATCGGCGAGCGCCTGCTGGCGCAGCTCGCCCTTGCCCAGGTCCACCAGCCGCGACAGCACACCGAAGTCGCTGCCGGTCAGGCCGGCGTGGTCGGCCAGGTCCTTTTCGACGGCGGCCATCACCGTCTGGCCCATCTGCTTGAAGGCGTGCCAGATCGCCAGTTCGCCTGCGGAGAGTCGTGCGCGTTTCATGCGGTCACCATAGGTGGCGCTGGTTGACATGGCAACCGGAAGAGCGTACTTCTAGGTTGACATGACAACCTGTGCGTGGCCGCTGGCAGGCGTGCGATGCCAGACGAGCGGACACGCGGTTCCTGGAGGCGATGGCGATGTCTGCAATGACGTTCGCAGGTGTGGATGTGGTGATGACCGGCGGCAGCGACGGTATCGGGTTCGGCCTCGCGCGGCGCTTTCTGGCCGCGGGCGCAAACGTGCTGGTCACAGGCCGCGATGCAGGTAAGCTCGACCGCGCGGCCCAGGCCGCGCCCGGTCTGCAGACCCTGGTCAACGACATCGGGGTCGCCGAAGAGCGCGAGCGACTGGCGCAGTACCTGCGAGCGCGGCATCCCGGGCTGCGCGTGGTCGTCAACAACGCCGGCATCCAGCGGCGTGTCGCGCTCGCCGACGACCAGGCGCCCTGGGCCGAGCGCCAGCGCGAGATCGACATCCTGTTCGCTGCCGTCGTGCATCTGAACCATTTGCTGGTCCCGCTGTTGCTGCAGCATGGCGAGCCTGCACTGATCGCCAATGTCTCCTCCGGCGGCGCCTTCGTTCCGCAACCGTTCGCCCCGGTCTACAGCGCCTGCAAGGCCGCGCTCCACAGCTATACGCGCAATCTCCGCTTCGCGCTTGCCGCGACGCCGGTCAGGGTCGTCGAGATCATTCCGCCCGCGGTCCGCACCGCGCTGGCGGGCCCGGGCATGGCCCATGGCGCGGACCTGGACGACTTCTGCGACGCCATCTTCGCCGGCCTCGCGGCGGGGCAGGCCGACGAGCTCGGCTTCGGAATGACCGATTCGGCGGAGTTTCGGCAGCGTCTCGACGTGGAGCGTGCCGTGTTCGATGAATTCTCCGGACGCTTTCCCGTTCGCAGGTACTGAAGCGGCGGCGCCGGTGTAACCGGCGCGCCGGGGTTGTCCCGCTCACGCCATGCAAGGCGCGTCGGTGAGTTCACACAACGGCAGCCAGGTCGGCACGCCGTCGCTGTTGCGGATCAACAGGCCCAGTTGCCCATGTTGCTGCAGCGGCTGGGCGTAGACCGGCGCGATGCCGGGTGCCGCGCGGGCGGGGGCTGCCGCCGCCGTTGCCGGGAAGGCGCTGGCCAACAGGGTCTGCGGCCGTGCCGCGCGCAAGGTGGCGACCAGGCCGGCCGGGTCGCCATGCAGCAGCGCGTGGTGGCATAGCGCAAGCAGGCAGCCCTCGTCCTCGCGCGGGGCGGCGACGGGCCGCGCCGGCGTTTCTGGCGGTGCGACGCGTACGCGCTGCAACAGACGACGCAAGTGCTGGCGCGAGGCGCTTTCGCTGCGTGACGACAGCGCCGCCAGCTCGGCGTGGCGAAAGTCGAACGCTTCGGCGAGCAGCACCAGCGCCACGTCGCCGGGCGGCAGGGTGCGCACCAGGTGGGCAAGCGCCTGTGCGACCGCGTCGCGGTGCAGGGCGTGCTGCGCCGGTTCTTGCGTCGGCCCGGCCTCCAGCAGCGCCGGGTCCTGTGCGGCGCGTTCCAGCACGCTGCGGTAGCGGGCGCGGCGGCGCAGGCGGTCGATGCACAGGTGCCGCAGCACCGTGGTCATCCATGCGTCGCCGCCATTCGCCGGCAACGGCCCCTGGGCGGCACGCAGATAGGTCTCCTGCACCAGGTCCTCGGCGTCCTGGCCCTGGCCGAGCCAGCGGTGCGCCAGGGCCAGCAACTGGCGGCGCAGCGCCTCGCCGTCGGCCGGCGTGGGCGTGTCGGTCGGAGATGTCACGTCGCGGCCCCGTCGTTCGTTGGGAGGGACACCCACCATACATGGAGACAGGCCGATGCTGCGTTCCGACGAAACGTCCCCCTCCGCGCCCTCCGCGCAGTCGCCGTCCGCCGCCTTCCTCGAGGAAAAGGCGTTCCGCGCGCGGACCCTGCTGCTGTTCGGCACCATCACCGACGCCAGCGCCTACCAGACGGTGCGCCATCTGCTGGCGCTGGATGCCGAGTCCGATGCGCCGATCGCGATGATCGTGTCCTCGCCGGGCGGGCATCTGGAATCCGGCGACGCCATCCACGATGCGCTGCGCTTCATTTCCGCACCGGTCGACATGATCGGCTCGGGTTGGGTCGGCAGCGCGGCCACGCACGTGTTCCTGGGCGTGCCGCGCGAGCGCCGGGTGTGCCTGCCGCAGACCCGGTTCCTGATCCATCAGCCCAGCGGCGGCGCCGGCGGCCCGGCCAGCGACATCGCCATCCAGGCCAGCGAGATCCTCAAGGCGCGCGCCCGCATCGCCAAGGTCATTGCCCGCGAGACCGGCCAGCCGCTGGAGCGCGTGGAGACCGACATCGAGCGCGACTGCTGGATGTCGGCGCAGGAGGCGATGGACTACGGCCTGGTCTCGCGCATCGTCGAGCGGCGCAGCCAACTGGCCGGGCGCTGAGGGCTCCGGCCAATGCGGCAGGCGCCGTGCGCGGCGATCGCCGCGGGCATGACCTATGGCATGGCACACGGCGGCGGCGCAGGCATAGCATGGGAGTTTGCCTGTCCGCTGTCGTTCGCCCCCTGGAGATCCCATGAACAAGTCCACCGCCTGGATGGCGCCGTTGCTGCTGGCCGCCACTGTCGCGTTCCAGGCCACGGCGCAGACCGCACCGCCGCGCGACGTGCCCTTCGCCGGTACGTTGAAGATCGATGTCGATGCCACCGATCTGGCGCACCGTATCTTCCGCGTGCGCAGCACCATCCCGGCCACGCCGGGGCCGATGACCCTGCTGTATCCGCAGTGGATCCCCGGCAACCATTCGCCGACCGGTCCGATCGACAAGCTCGCCGGGCTGACGATCAAGGCCAACGGCAAGGTGTTGCCGTGGACGCGCGACCAGTTCGACGTCTATGCGTTCAAGATCGACGTGCCCGCCGGCGTCAGCGAGATCGTCGCCGAGTACCAGTTCCTGTCCTCGCAGGGCGACGGCCAGGGCCGGGTGATGATGACCCCGGAGATGCTCAACCTGCAGTGGAACACCACTGCGCTGTATCCGGCCGGGGTGTACGCGCGCAACATCAAGGCGCAGGCCAGCGTGACCCTGCCGGCCGGCTGGAGCTACGCCACCGCGCTGGAGACCGCCACGCGCAGCGGCGATACGGTGACGTTCAAGCCGATCGATTTCGACGACCTGGTCGATTCGCCGATGTTCGCCGGCAAGTACTACAAGCGCATCGTGCTGGACGACAAGGGCAAGGCGCCGGTGGCGCTGAACGTGTTCGCCGACAAGCCCAAGTCGCTGGAGGCCAAGCCCGAGCAGGTCAAGGCGCACGTGGCCCTGGTGCAGCAGATGGACAAGCTGTACGGCGCGCGCCACTTCGACCACTACGAGTTCCTGCTGGCGTTGACCGACAAGCTCGGCGGCATCGGCCTGGAGCATCATCGCTCCAGCGAGAACAGCGGCCCGCTCGACTACTTCACCGAGTGGGACAAGAGCTGGGAGATGCGCGACCTGCTCGCGCATGAGTTCAACCACTCCTGGAACGGCAAGTACCGGCGCGGCGCCGACCTGGCCACGCCCAACTTCAACGTGCCGATGGGCGACAGCCTGCTGTGGCTGTACGAGGGTCAGACCCAGTTCTGGGGCGAGGTGATCGCCGCGCGCGCAGGGCTGTGGACCCAGGACCAGGCCCGCGACATGCTGGCCAACGTCGCCGCGGTCTACCAGCGCGGCCGTCCCGGCCTGGCCTGGCGCGCGCTGCAGGACACCACCAACGACCCGACCATGTCGATGCGCCGGCCGCGCGCCTACCGCAGCTACCAGTTGAGCGAGGACTACTATTCCGGCGGGCAGATGGTCTGGCTGGAGGTCAACGCCAAGCTGCGCGAGCTCAGCGGCGGCAAGCGCTCGCTGGACGATTTCGCCAAGGCGTTCTTCGGCATGCACGACGGCGCCTGGGACGTGAACACCTACACCTTCGACGACATCGTCGCCACGCTCGATGGGATCGCCAAGTACGACTGGGCGAGCCTGCTGCGCAGCCGTCTCGATGAGCACGGGTCGCTGGTCGGCGGGATCGAGGCCAGCGGCTGGAAGCTGGTCTATACCGATCAGCCGAACGCGGCCAGCAAGACCTCCGAGGCGCGCAACAAGAGCCTGGACCTGAGTTACTCGCTCGGCCTGAGCCTGGACGAGCAGGGCCGGGTGCAATCCGTGCTGTGGGACAGCCCGACGTTCAATGCCGGCATCATCGCCGGCAACCGCGTGGTCGCAGTCGGCGGCCGCGAGTACAGCGCCGAGGCGCTCAAGGATGCGGTCACCGCGGCCAAGGGCGGCAGCACGCCGATCGAACTGCTGGTCAAGCGCGGCGACCGCTACGACACCTTGCTCATCGCCTACTACGGCGGCCTGCAGTATCCGCACCTGGAGCGCATCGCCGGCACGCCGGATCGCCTGAGCGAGTTGTACAAGGCGCGTTGAGGGCGGCGAGCGCGATCGCCGACCGGCGCTTCGGTGTGCCGGTGCGCGGTGCGGCGACGGCGTCGTCGTGCTGGCGCGTGTCGCTTGCGGCGGTTGCGCGCACGATGCTCATTGTTTGGTCGCCACCGATGGCGCAGTCCATGTGAAGCCGTTCCTGCAGCGAGCGCAGCACCGTGCGGGAGCGGCCGAGGTGGCCGATCTTCTTTGCGGGGACGAGGTCAGGCGGTGAAAATCAATGTGGTCGGCACTAGCGCAAGCGGGAAAAGCACACTCGCCAGGCTGATCGCCAAGGAACTTGCGATTCCCTATGTCGAAATGGACAGACTTTACTGGCGCCCGGACTGGCAGGGGACCCCGGACGATGTGTTCCTGAAAGAACTGGAGCGTGCGTTGGCCGCCTCTGCCGACTGGGTGCTGGATGGCAACTACAACCGGACGCGCCCCGTGAAATGGCGCGACGTGGACCTGGTGGTGTGGGTGGACTATGGATTTTTGCGCACGCTGTTCCAGGCTGTCGCCAGAGCGTTCAAACGGGCCTGGCACAAACATGAGCTGTGGCCCGGTACGGGAAATCGCGAGAGTTTTCGCCGCGCATTCTTTAGCCGGGAGTCCATCATCATCTGGATGCTCAAGACCTGGCGCAGCAACCGCGCGCGCTACCAGGCCGATCTGCACAACCCGCAGTACGCGCATATTCGCTTCGTGCGCATTAGGCGACGGGAGCAGGCGGAACACCTCCTTGCCGCCTTGAAGGCGCGCTGACGGCCTCCCTGCCGCGACAAGCGAAGAGGACATCGTCCCGGGCAGAATCGGTCTGACCCGACGTCGGCGCCACAGGCTGCCTCCTGCTGCCGCCTGGCGGCCGTGCGCGGGCGACTTGGGTCACCAGTCGCGGGGAAACGCAGCAGCGCCACCGTACATCGTCGTCGCTGCCGAGTGCGCGACGTCTTCCCGCCGCCGCGTTACACGCTGGGGAAGCGAATGCGATGCGGTGCCTGGCGCCGCGTCGCGGACCTTGAGACCGCCAGCCACTATGCTGGTGCATTGTCTGAGCGGACCAGAAGCAGATGGCGAAAGCGAAAACGGCCTATGTCTGCGGCGAGTGCGGCGCCGAATACAACAAGTGGCAGGGCCAGTGCACCGAATGCGGTGCCTGGAACGCGCTGAGCGAGATCGTGCTGGAGAGCGCGGCCACGGCCAAGGCGCCGGCCGCGGCGCGGCGCAGCGGCTGGGCCGGCAAGGCCGAGACGCCGAAGATCACCGCGCTCAAGGACGTGGAGCACCGCGACCAGGCGCGCGTGTCCACCGGCATCGGCGAGTTCGACCGGGTGCTCGGCGGCGGCCTGGTCGAGGGCGCGGTGGTGCTGATCGGCGGCGACCCCGGCATCGGCAAATCGACCCTGCTCCTGCAGGCGCTGGCGAAGATGGCCGGCACGCTGCCGGTGCTGTACGTGACCGGCGAGGAATCGCTGGGCCAGGTCGCCGGGCGCGCGGTGCGCCTGGACCTGCCGCTGGACGGCCTCAACGCGCTGGCCGAGACCGGCATCGAGCACATCCTGCAGCATGCCAGCGCGGCGCGACCCAAGCTGATCGTCGCCGACTCGGTGCAGACCCTGTGGACCGAGGCGTTGACCGCCGCGCCCGGCTCGGTCAGCCAGGTGCGCGAGAGCGCGGCGCGGCTGGTGCGCTATGCCAAGGAGACCGGCACCGCGGTGTTCCTGGTCGGCCACGTCACCAAGGAGGGCGGCATCGCCGGCCCGCGCGTGCTCGAGCACATGGTCGATGCGGTGCTGTACTTCGAGGGCGAGAGCGGCAGCCGCTTCCGCCTGCTGCGCGCGTTCAAGAACCGCTTCGGCGCGGTCAACGAACTGGGCGTGTTCGCGATGGGCGAGAAGGGGCTGAAGGAAGTCTCCAATCCGTCGGCGATCTTCCTGTCCGGCGGCAGCGCGCACCAGCCCGGCAGTTGCGTGATGGTCACCCGCGAGGGCACGCGGCCGCTGATGGTGGAAGTGCAGGCCCTGGTCGATGCCTCGCCGCTGTCCAATCCGCGGCGCGTGGCGGTGGGCCTGGAACAGAACCGGCTGGCGATGCTGCTGGCCGTGCTGCACCGCCATGGCGGCATCGTGGTCGGCGACCAGGACGTGTTCGTCAACGTGGTCGGCGGCATCCGCGTGCAGGAGACCGCGGCCGACCTGCCGGTGCTGCTGGCGGTGCTGTCGTCGCTGCGCGATCGGCCGTTGGCGGAAAAGACCATCGCCTTCGGCGAGGTCGGCCTGTCCGGCGAGATCCGCCCGGTGCCCAATGGCGAGGACCGGCTGCGCGAGGCCGCCACGCACGGCTTCAAGCGCGCCATCGTGCCCAAGGCCAATGCGCCCAAGACCAGTACGGTCAAGGGCATGGAGGTGATCGCGGTGGAGCGCTTGGCGCAGGCGCTGGAAGCGGCGAGCGAATAGGCTGCGGCGTCGGCGGGCAGCGGCGCGTCGTCCCCGTGTACTGCGTCGCTTCGAATCGCGATGCGGTGGTGTGCGCGCGAGTGCGGCCCACGTAGACACGTGGCCGCATCGCGCGGCCTGGTGTGGAGATTTCCGATCCGCATCGTCAGCGGTAATGCATCCGCTCGCTGCACGTCGATGCGCGCGACCGGCCACAGGTCGCAGCCGTCGCCTCTTCTTCGGTAAGGCGAACGGCGCGCGTCGCCACGCGCGCCGTTGCCGTTGCGGTGCCGCAGGCGCGATGGCGCCCGCGGGTCCGTCAATCCTTGCGGTAGACCACGCCGAGCTTGTCGATCTCGTCGCCGTCGCGGCCGGTGAAGCCGGCGATGTGCCAGCCGCTGGGCGCGGTGAGCGTGTAGGTCTCGGCGGTCGGCGTGCCGGCGCTGAGGCTGCGGCCCTGGTTGGTGCGCAGGCTCAGCGAGAACAGCCGGGTGTGGCCGTTGTACTGGCCCACGCTCAGCGTGGCCGAGGTCAGCCGCTCGTTGCTGCCCAGGCGCAGCGTGACCGCGTCGCCGCCGCTGCCGCCGTGGGCCAGGGTGCTGCCGTTGTCCAGGCCCAGCGCGATGCCGTCCAGGCGCGAGGCGCCGCGCAAGGTCACGCTGGCGATGGTGCGCTGCTCGGCGCCCTTGGCGATGTCGTTGAACGGGGTGCCGTGCGGGCCGCCGAACTGGTCGCTGGTGCGCACGGTGGTCCCGACCGCCCAGCCGAACTGCGCGGCCAGCGGGTAGTGGTCGGACAGCGGCTTGCCGTCGCTGTCGTAGAAGTTGCCGTCGTCGAGCTTGTAGCGGTTGGCGACCAGGGTCAGCTGCGGCGCGTCGCGGTACAGGATCTTGTCCACCACTTCGCAGTCGTTGGTCGGCGGGGTGCCGCACAGCAGCGGCGCGGCGCCGGCCGCCGGGGCACTGCCCTTGACCAGTTCCACCCAGGTATCGGTCAGGCCGTTGGCGGAAATCAACGCACGGATGTTGTCGTCGGCGCGGGTGTAGCGGGTGTTGGAGTCCATCATCACCAGCACCGCGTTGCCGGCCGACCAAGTCTGGATGAACTGCGACAGCTGGCTGATGTTGGCGCGCCGCGCGGCCAGGTCGGCGCTTTCGGTGCCGGCGTTGGGGTGCGCGTTGTACACGTCCAGCAGCACGCCGTCGTCCAGGCGCACGCGCATGTAGCTGAAGCCCTTGGGGGTGAGGCAGTCGGTGCCGTTGCACTTGTCCCACTTGATGCGGGTGAAGTCGTCGAAGCGGTAGTTGCTCAGCGTGTTGAGGCCGTCGCCGATCGCCGCGCCGCCGCTGGTGGGCGTGCGGTAGGGGTGCTTGTCGCCCGCGTACAAGGTGGCGTGATAGTTGAAGTCTTCCTGCACGTTGATCAGGCCGTAGGGCGCCAGCTTCGGTGCGATCTGGGCGGTGTTGGCGGCCGGGTTGCTGCTGGAGATGCCCTGCGGCAGGCCGGCGACGTTGTAGGTGAGCACGTCGAGCACGCCGACGTCCGATTGCGCGTGGACCACGCCGGCGCAGGCCAGGCTCAATCCGATGCCGTAGCTCACGAGGGTGCGTAGATGCTGGATCATGAATCGCCTCTTGCGGGTTGGGAGGAACAGCGGGTGGCGCGAGCGCCAGGGGCGGTGCCGGAAGGCACCGATGCCGCCGCGCGACCGGCCGGGGCCGGCGCACGTGGCGTCATGGGGTCAGGAACTGCGGATCGAGCGCGGCCTCGACTGCGGCGGCGAAGGCGGGCAGCGGGCAGTCGTAGGCGGCGTCGGCGCGGCTGCACTGCGGGATGAACACGGGCGACTCCAGCGGCGGCGCCTGCACCGTCAGCGCGCGGCGTTCGCGCAGTTGCGCCAGGCTCTGCGCGGTGTAGCGCAGGCGGATCACGCGTTCGCCGTCGGCGCGGCGCCAGCGCTCGAACACCAGCGCGCCGCCGGGCACGGTCTGGTCGGGCTGGTAGCCGGGCAGTTGCCAGTGCAGGTCGAGCATGCCGGCCAGCAGGGTCAGGGTGCCGTCGTGGCCGGACAGCACCACCAGCCGCGCCGCGCCGCCGATCGGTTCGGCCCGCGTGGCCTGGCCGCTGCCGTCCAGCAGCGTCGCCAGCAGCCGCGCCGCCAGCGGCGAGGCCGCCATGCGCGCCACGGCGGGCGCGCGCAGGCGCAGCGCGAACTCGGCCTGGTGCGGGGCGAAGGCGCGCAGCAGGCTGGCCTCGTCGACGCCGCGCCAGCCCAGCGCGGCGAAGTCCTGGCTGTCGGCCCAGGCCATCAGCAGGCTTTCGCTGAGGCCGGAAGCAGTCGAGGCCGGGCCTTCGATGCCGGGGATCGCGTCGTCGGCATCGCCCAGCCGCGCCGGTACCGCATCCAGGCGCAGCTTGCCGCTGCCGGCGTCGGCCGGGCAGGGCCGTTGCGCGCACTGCAGCAGCAGTTGCTGCAGGCTGTCGATGGCGTCGGCCTGGGCCGCGTTCCAGGCCTGCGCGTCGCCGCCGATGCGGCCGGCGATGGCCGCGCGCATCTGCGCCACCGCGGCGGGAGTGCGCAGGGCGGGCGCGCCGTCGAAAAGTGGATCGGAGGCATCGTCGGCGACGCTGTGCACCGGGTTGGCGCAGCCCGGGGTCAGCGTGCTGGCCAGCGCCTGCGCCGAGGCGAGGGTGCGTTGGGTGCGGTTGGCCCAGTAGTACGCGGCCGCGCAGCCGTCGCCGGCGAACAGCCCCAGCGGCGCATAGCGGGCGCGGTAGTAGGCGCCGAACAAGCGTTCCAGCGCCGCGCCGTTCGCGGTGAGATACCCGGCGGGCACCGCGAAGCGCGGCCAGGGGCGCGCCGAGTAACGCTCCAGTTGCTCCGCGCTGGACATCGCCGCGCGCACGCCGTGGCGCTTGAGGATGACGACTTTTTCCAGCGTCTCCGTCGCGGCCGCTTGCGCGCGTGCCGCGGCACAGGCCAGTGGCATGAGGGCAAACAGGACAAGGGTGGCGAGGCGCGGCAGCGATGGCATCGGCAAGCTCCAGGCAGAGGCGGTACGACGCGCGCGGCGGTGGGCGGCGCACGGTGCGATGGCCGGCGCCCGCGGCGATGCAGGCCGCGGGGCGGGCTGGCTGCCGCGCGTGGGCGGCAGCGCGGCGGATCAGAAACGTGCGCGCAAGCCCACCGACCAGGTGCGGCCGTAGTCGGTGTAGCCGCCGAACAGGCGGTCGCCGACGTACTGGCGCTGCACAGCGCCGGTGAGATTGATCGCGTTGACGAACACCGACAGGGTGTCGTTGACCTTCCATGCCACGTTCGCGTCGAGGCTGCCGAACTTGTCGCTGTTGAGCGTGGCGACGTTGGCGGTGCCGACCGCGTTGACGATGTCGTCGCTCCAGCCATAGCTCACCCGCGCCATCAGCGGTCCCTTCTCGTAGAACAGCACCGCGTTGTAGGTGTTCTTGGCCACGCCTTCGAGGCTGTCGGTGAAGGTGCGGCTGCCGTCGCGATAGGTGGCCTCGCTGTCGGTCCAGGTGTAGTTGAGCTGCATGCCCAGCCCGTCCAGCGGCGCCGGCAGGCCGGCGAACACCTGCTGGTAGGCCACTTCCACGCCCTTGACGCTGGCCTGGCTGCCGTTGGTCTTGGACGAGAGCAGGTAGGTCTGGCCCTGGTACTGCAGGTTCGACATCTGGGTCTGGATGAAGCGCGAGATGTCCTTGTAGAACACGCCGCCGGTCAGCGCCGAGGTGCCGTCGATGTACCACTCGAAGGTCAGGTCGTACTGCCACGCCTCGAACGGACGCAGCGACGGATTGCCGCCGCTGGCGGTGAGGATCTCGCCGCTGGAATTGAAGGTGAGCTTGGACGACAGGTCGGTGAGGTCGGGGCGGGTGATGACCTTGGCCGCGGAACTGCGCAGCACCATGTCCTCGCGCACGTCCCAGGCCGCGTTGAACGAGGGCAGTGCGTTGCTGTAGCTGCGTTCGAAGTGCACCGGTTGCGCGCTGCCGTTGACGTCGGCATGGCCGTCGGTGGTCTGCTCGGTGCGCACCAGGCGCACGCCGAGGTTGCCGCGCAGCGCGCGGCCGGCCAGGTCGCCGCCGAAGTCGGCCATCGCATAGGCCGAGCCGATCTTCTCCTTCACCTCGTAGGAGTTCTGCAGGTCGGCGCTGTTCGGCGTGTTGACCAGGTCCGCGGCGGTCGGCCAGGTGCCGAAGAAGCGCGATTCGATCGGGGCCAGCCACTGCCGGGGCAGGTTGCCGTTGGCGTCGGTCAGCATGTCGTCCACCGGCAGCGCGGTGAAGTTGCCCGCCGGGAAGCGCACCCCGGCGATGCTGGTCAGCAGCAGGTCGGCGCGATCGTAGGTGCGCGAGCGCTGCCGGTACTTGGCGCCGAACTTGAGCTCGCGGAAGAAGCCGTCGCCGAGCGCGCGCTTGGCGTCGAGCTGCAGCGCGTCCTCCTTGTCGCGCGCATCGATCTCGCGCCACTCCAGGCGGCGCCCGGCCACGCTGGCCGGGTTGGTCGGGTCGAAGCCGTTGGTGAAGCGCCAGTCGGGCACGTCGTCGCCATCGGCCTGCGGCATGTCCACGCGCATCGACAGGGTGGTGCCGCTGCGCAGGCGCGTGCGCCGGATCGGATCGGAGTCGTAGCTGTGCGCCTGCGAGTGGAACGCCACCGCGCCCAGCGTCCACGCATCGCCGCTCCAGGTGCTGGACAGGCGCGCGCTGCGGTTGTCGTCGGTGATGCCGGAGGTCTCGCGCGAGATCTGCACCTGGCCGTTGCGGTAGTCGAAGCCGGCGACGCCGCCATGCGCCACGCGCAGGTTGCTGAGCTTGGCCAGGCTGTCGAAGCCCACGCCCAGGCTGTATTCGTCGTAGTGCACGGTCTGCTTGGCGTAGAGCAGGTCCAGGTTGGTTTCCCAGGCCGCGCTCGGTTTCCACTGCAGCGAGGCGGCGATGCCGGTGCGTTCGCGCTGCTCCAGTTCCAGCGTCGGGCGCAGGCCGGTGGGCACGTAGTTGGCGCCAGGCACGCCCGGCACGCCGTCGCGGTAGTAGTCCCAGCTCACTTCGTTGACCCGGTCCTGGCGCAGGCTGCGCTGCGCGTAGGCGCCGGACAGCAGCAGGCCGAAGGTGCCGTCGGCGTTGACCCAGTTGAACAGTCCGGACACGCGCGGGTCGTTGGCGTGGGTGCGCTGCGCCTGGCTCGACTCCAGCGACACGTTGGTGAGCGTTTTCCCCAGTTCCAGCGGGCGGAACGTGCGCACGTTGACGATGCCGCCGATCGCGCCTTCGTCCAGGTCCGCGGTGGGGCTCTTGATCACCTCCAGGCCGGCGACCAGTTCCGCCGGCAGGGTGTCGTAGCGGAACTGGCGGCCGGTCTGGCCGGAGGTGCGCACGTTCTCGTTGACCGCCATGGTCTGGCCGTTGAGCGTGGTCACCTGGAAGTTGGGGCCGAGGCCGCGCACGCGCACATACACGCCTTCGCCGCGGTCGCGCACGATCGACACGCCGGGCACGCGCTGCAGCGCTTCGGCCACGTTCTGCGCCGGCAGCTTGCCGATATCCTCGGCGGCGATCACGTCGACCACGCTGTCGGCGTAGCGCTTCTCGCGCAGCGCGGCGCTGAGGCTGCCGGCGTAGCTGCCGAGCACCTGGATGCTGTCCAGTTGCTTGACCGGCGCATCCGCCGACGTCACCGGTGCCGGCGTCGGTGCGGCCGCCATCGCCGCCGGTGCAGTGGCCGCTGTTTCCGCCGGCGCGCTCGCTGCCTCGATCGTCACCGTGGTCGGGGTGAGGAAACGGTAGCGCAGGCCGGTGCCGTCGAGCAGTTGCTGCAGCGCCTGTTCCGGCGCGGCGCCGGCGCGGCTGCCATGGGTCTGCGGGTTGCCGGTGCTGCCGGCGGCATAGACGAACTGCAGGCCGGTCTGCCGCGACAGCGCATTGAGCGCGCGCGCCAGCGGCTGCGCGGGAATCGCCTCGACCGCGATGGGCGCGGTCTGCGCACCGGCGACGCCGGCGTGCAGGGCGAGGGCGATGGAAAGGAACAGGGTGCGGCGCATCGTCGGGTCCTGTGAGAGCGGGGGTGGTGGTGCGCGCGGCATCGCCCATGGGCGTTTGCCTGCGCTGTCCCCGGACTACGAGGCGCGACGACGAAGATCGGGCACCGTTTTTCGATGAATTTTCTGTGACACGTGCGTGGGGGTGCTGGCTTCGCGTGCGCGCACGGATGCGTGCGTGCACGATGCATGTGACGCGCTGATGGCGCGCCGGCCGTCTGGTTTGAAGGATGCGCGCGCCGCGCAGTGCGCGCGACGCAGCTGCCGCGCTACTGCAGGCGCGCCTGTATCGGCGTGCGGCTGCGCACGTGGATGCCGTCGGCGCTGGTGCGCACCTGCAATGTCGGCTGCGCATCCAGGAAGGCGCGCAACGCGGCGACGTCGTCGCCACGCAGGTTGCCGGTCAGCCGCATCGCCCCGGCATCGGCGTCGTCGATCAGCAGGCGGGTGCGGTTGAGTCGGTTGAAATCCTCGGCGACATTGGCCAGCGGTTCGTCGCGGAACACGATGCGGTGTTGCCACCACGCGTGCATCGCGGCGACGTCCTCGTTGCCCAGTTCGACCCGGCCATCGGCGGTGTCGATGCGCGCGCTCTGGCCGGCGCCGAGATCGGCCAGCATCGGCTGCTGCGGCCGATCCTGGCGCCACACCTGCACGCGCCCGGCCGAGACCTCGATGCGCGCCTGGTCGGGGTGCAGGGCGATGTCGAAGGTGGTGCCGATATCTTCCACGCGCAGGCCTCCGGCCTGCACCTGCAGCGGGCGCCGGTCGGCGGCGACTACGAAACTGGCCTGGCCCTGCAGCAACTGCAGCTTTCGGCTCCAGGGGGTCAGCGTGGCGCGTACCTGGGTCTGCGCATTGAGCCGCACCGTGCTGCCGTCGGCCAGTTGCACGCTGCGTTGTTCGCCGAGCGCGGTGCGGTAGGTCTGACTGCGCGGCCAGGCCCAGCCGACCAGCACCGCCACCGCGCACACCGCGGCGGCCGCGGCCAGACGCCAGCGCGGCGCGGCGTGGGCGCGCGCCGCACGCGTTGGCGCTGCCGCTGTCGCGCGCCGCGGCACGGGCAGGGCGATGACGTTGCCGCTCGCCGTGCCATCGGCGGTGTCGTCGCTGGCGAGCAAGGCGTCCACGTCCAGGTCCATGCCGCGCAGCGCCTCGCCGAGTTCGCCGGCCACGCGCTGCATGGCCAGATACTCGCGCAGATGCTGCGGCGAGGCGGTCAGCCAGTCCAGCAACTGCTGTTCCTGTTTCGCGTCCAGCGGCTGCATGCGTTGCACCGCATGCCAGTGCGCGGCATCGGCGATGGCACTGCGCGAAGAGAATGTGCTGTCGTTCACCAGCGGTCTCCGCTCTCGGCCAGCGCGCGGCGGCAGGCCGACAGCCCGCGCACCACATGTTTCTTGACCATGTGCGGCGACACGCCCATGCGTTCGGCGATCTGCTTGTAGCTCAGTCCGTCACGGTACTGCATCACCAGCACCGCGCGGGTGCGCGCGGGCAGTTCGGCGAGCAGGGCCTGCAGGTGCTGCTGGCGCTGCCGCCGGTGTGCGCTGTCTTCCACGTCCTCTCCCGCCGCCAGCAATTGCGAGAACTGCTCCATCTCGTCGATGCGCAGCGGCGCCTGCCGGCGACGCGCGGCCTGTTCGCGCGCCAGGTTATGCGCGACGGTGTACAGATAGGCTTCGGGATTGGCGATGGCCTCGCCCTGCTGCCGATGCGCGCGCAGCAGCCGCAGATAGGTTTCCTGCACCATGTCCTCGGCGTCTTCGCGTGCGCCGCGGCGCACGAAGAAGCCGCGCAGCACCGGGCCGTGTTCCGCGAACATGCGCGCCCATGCGCGTTTGGGGTGAGCCGCCACCGAGCCTGCCTTGTCCCTGGGGTGCGGGGCAGGCTAGAAGCTGCAGATGACGGTTCGGTGACGTGTGGGGGTGGTGCGTGTGGAGCAAGGCGGCGTTCGCCACTTCCTGCGGGAGTCGCCTGTCATGCAGCCGCGACGCGCGACGTGATGTGCGTTCCGATGGCGCAATGCGTCGGGACTGAAGTCCCTCCTACAGTGCGCACGGCGGGCTCGCCGCCGCTCCTGCGAGGGCAAGGTGGATGCATCCCGCCGCGACCGTTAATGCGAATCGCGCGCCACCGCGTCGCCGCTGCCGCCCACCAGGAAATCCAGGTCGGCGCCCAGGTGCGCCTGCTGCACGTGTTCCACGTAGAGCTTGCTCCAGCCGCGCGTCGGCGCCGGTGGCGGGGTCCATTCGCTGCGCCGGCGCAGCAGTTCCTCGTCGCTGACTTCCAGGTGCAGCGCGCGGCCGGGGACGTCGAGTTCGATGATGTCGCCGTCGCGCACCATCGCCAGGGTGCCGCCGGCGGCGGCCTCCGGCGAGGCGTGCAGCACCACGGTGCCGTAGGCGGTGCCGCTCATGCGCGCATCGGAGATGCGCACCATGTCGGTGATGCCGGCGCGCAGCAGCTTCGGCGGCAACGGCATGTTGCCGACCTCGGCCATGCCCGGGTAGCCGCGCGGGCCGCAGTGCTTGAGCACCATGATGCAGTCGGCGTCGATGTCCAGCGCCTCGTCGTCGATGCGCGCCTTGAAGTCCTCGATGCTCTCGAACACCACCGCGCGCCCGCGGTGCCGCAACAGGTGCGGCGAGGCGGCCGACGGCTTGATTACCGCACCGTCCGGCGCCAGGTTGCCGCGCAACACGGCGATGCCGGCCTCCGCGCGCACCGGCGCGTCCAGCGGGTGGATCACCTCGCGGTTCCAGCACGGCGCCTGCGCCACGTTCTCGCCCAGGCTGCGACCGTTGACGGTGCGCGCGTCCAGCGCCAGTTCGCTGCCGAGTTCGCGCATCACCGCCGGCAGCCCGCCGGCATAGTAGAAGTCTTCCATCAGGTACTGGCCGGACGGTTTGAGGTTCACCAGGCACGGCAGCCGCGAGCCGAGCCGGTCCCAGTCGTCCAACTGCAGCGGCACGCCCACGCGGCCGGCCAGGGCGAGCAGGTGCAGCACCGCGTTGGTGGAGCCGCCGATCGCCGCATTGACCTTGATCGCGTTGGCGAAGGCGTCGGCAGTGAGGATCTGCGACATGCGCAGATCCTCTTCCACCATCTGCACGATGCGCCGCCCGCTGAGCCGCGCCAGCCGCGCGCGGCGCGCATCCACCGCCGGGATCGCGGCGTTCTCCGGCAGCGACATGCCCAGCGCCTCGACCATGCTGGCCATGGTCGAGGCGGTGCCCATGGTCATGCAACTGCCCTTGGAGCGCTGCATGCAGGCCTCGGCCTCGACGAAGTCGTCCTGGCTCAGGGTGCCGGCGCGGACCATCTCCGACATCTCGATCACGCCGGTGCCCGAGCCCAGCGGTTGCCCGCGCCAGTTGCCCGACAGCGACGGCCCGCCGGACACGCCGATGGTCGGCAGGTCCACGCTGGCCGCGCCCATCAGCAAGGACGGGGTGGTCTTGTCGCAGCCCATCAGCAGCACCACGCCGTCCAGCGGATTGGCGCGGATCGATTCCTCCACGTCCATGCTGGCGAGGTTGCGGAACAACATCGCGGTGGGGCGCATCTGCGTCTCGCCCAGCGACATCACCGGGAACTCCAGCGGGAACCCGCCGGCCTCGTACACGCCCTTTTTGACGTGTTCGGCCAGTTCGCGCAGGTGGCCGTTGCACGGGGTCAGTTCCGACCAGGTGTTGCAGATGCCGATCACCGGGCGGCCATCGAACATGTCGTGCGGATGGCCGGCGCTCTTGAGCCAGCTGCGGTAGTAGAAGCCCTGCTTGCCTTCGCGCCCGAACCACGCCTGGCTGCGGCGCGGCGGTTTGCTGGGTGAGCCCATGTCGGCGGATTCCTCGAGTCCAGGACGCCGGGATCCGCCTTGTGCGCAAGCCGCCCCCGGATGCTTTACGCCGGGGATGCTAGCGGGCATATTGATACGTGAAAAATAGCAAATATCTCCAAATGGATATTTGTTTTCATATATCGAAATCCTATCCACCTAGAGCGAAACGGCATGGACAACTCGGCAAGCGCAGCGCCTTCCTCCCTCGGCAACGCAACCTACGGCAGCCTGCACGGGCGCCGCGTCTTCATCACCGGCGGCGGTTCCGGCATCGGCGCCGCGCTGGTCGAGGCCTTCGCCGCGCAGGGCGCGCAGGTGGCCTTCGTCGACGTCGCGGCCGAGGCCAGCGCCGCGCTGGCCGAGCGGCTGGCCGCGTCCGGCCTGACCGCGCCGTGGTGGCGTCGCTGCGACGTCACCGACGTGGCCGCGCTGCAGGCGGCGATCGGCGAGGCGGCGGCCGAGCTGGGCGACTTCCACGTGCTGCTCAACAACGTCGGCAGCGACGACCGCCATGCGCTGGAGGCGGTGACCCCGGAGTACTGGGAGCGCTGCGTGTCGATCAACCAGCGTGCGGCGTTCTTCGCCATCCAGGCGGTGGTGCCGGGCATGCAGCGGCTGGGCGGCGGTTCCATCGTCAACCTCGGCTCCACCGGCTGGCAGAGCAAGACCGGCGGCTACCCGGTGTACGCCACCGCCAAGTCCTCGGTGAACGGCCTGACCCGCGGCCTGGCCCGCGACCTGGGCGCGGCGCGGATCCGCATCAACGTGCTGACCCCGGGCTGGGTGATGACCGAACGCCAGGTCACCCTGTGGCTGGACGAGGCCGGCGAGCGCGAACTGGCGCGCAACCAGTGCCTGCCTGACAAGGTGATGCCCGAGGACATCGCGCGCATGGCGCTGTTCCTGGCCTCGGACGAGGCGCGCGCGATCACCGCGCAGGAGTTCGTGGTGGACGGCGGCTGGACCTGAGCGCGGTCGCGCGGCTGGGCGTCGCGGGGGCACCGGTTCGGGCAGGGCAACAGCGGAGGCGGTATCCGGCTTCGCTCGTCGGGGCTGAAGCCCCTCCCACAAACAGCCGGGCGCTGCTGCTGGGCGGCGCGTTGTGGGAGGGACTTCAGTTCCGACGCGATCAGCCGTCCGCAGGCAGCGACGGCGGGGTCGCCGTCACGGCGACGCCGTAGACCGTCGCCGCCGCCTCCTGCAGCGCCTGCAGCACGATCCGCGCACCCGGCGACAGCAGCCAGTCGCGGCGGGTGATCAGGCCGAAGGCGTCCATGCGGCAGGACAGCGCCACCGGCACGATCGCCACGCTGCCGTGGTCGGCGAAATGCCGGGCCACGTCCTCGGGCACCACCGCCAGCGCGTCGCCATGCCGCAGCAACTGCGGCAGCACCACCAGCGCCGAGGTCTCGATCACCCGCTTGGGCGCCTCCAGCCCGGCGTTCTGGAACATCAGTTCGAAGCGGTGGCGCAACACGCTGCCGTCCGGCGGCACGATCCACGGTGCCTCGGCCAGCACCGCCAGCGTCGGCGCCGGCGCCGCCAGCAGCGGATGGCCGGGGCGGGCGATGGCGCAGACCTTTTCCTCGGCCAGTGCCTGGTAGTGCAGGTGGCGCTTGTCGTGCCGCGCGAACAGACGCGCCACCACGATGTCCAGTTTGTTCTGCGCCAGTTGCTCCAGCAGCACGTCGCTGCCGTCCACACGCAGGCTCACCCGCAGCAGCGGATGCTGCGCGCCGACCTGGGCCAGCGCGGACGGCAGCAGGCTCATCGCCGGCCCGGCGATCGCGCCGACGGCCACGCTGCCTGCATAGCCGGCCTTCAGCGCCTCGATCTCGGCGCCGGCCTCGCCGAGGCTGGCCAGGGCGATGCGCGCGTGGCGGATCATCGCCTCGCCGTACCAGGTGGCGCGCATGCCGCGCGGCAGGCGCTCGAACAGCGGCACCGCCAGCATGTCCTCCAGGTCCTTGAGCAGCTTGGAGGCGGCCGGCTGCGACATGTTCAAGGTCTCGGCGGCGCGGTGGATGTTGCCTTCCTCCTCGATCGCCAGCAGCAGCATCAATTGCCGGGTCTTCAGGCGGGCGCGGACGAACCAGGGCGGGGCGGCGGGCATGGCGCTCAGAGTGATATGAATGTTCGTATACGTTAAGCCAAAACCGATATTTGTTGCATATAGGTCGTCCGGCCAGAATAGCGACGAGCGCTTCGCGTCGCGCCTGTCCCGCGTCGCGCGCTGCGCGCCCGCATTCCGACAGGCGACCGATGCATGCGATTGATCCAGTTGCTCGATGACGCCGGGACGCCCGGCGTCGGTGTGGTGGAAGACGATGGCCGCCAGGTGCGGCTGCTGCGCGAGGTGGCGTCCACCTATGCGCTGGCCAACGCGGCGCTGGCCGCCGGCGCCAGCCTGGAGGCGCAGGCGCATCAGCTGCGCGGCGAGCGCGTGCTCGACTACGCCGCGCTGCTGGCGGCCGGCCGGGTGCTGCCGCCGCTGACTCATCCAGACCCGGCGCATTGCCGCGTCACCGGCACCGGCCTGACCCACCTGGGCAGCGCCGCCACCCGCGATGCCATGCACCAGAACCTGCAGCAGCAGGCGGCGCAGGGCACGCTCACCGATTCGATGAAGATCTTCCAGCTCGGTGTGGACGGCGGCATCCCGCGCGGCGGCCAGCCCGGCGCGCAGCCGGAATGGTTCTACAAGGGCGACGGCAGCACTCTGGTCGCGCCGGGCGCGCCGCTGCCATCGCCGGACTTCGCCCTGGATGGCGGCGAGGAGCCGGAACTGGTCGGGCTGTACGTTATCGGCGCCGACGGTGTGCCGTACCGGCTCGGCTTCGCGCTGGGCAACGAGTTCTCCGACCACGTCACCGAGCGCCAGAACTACCTGTACCTGGCCCATTCCAAGCTGCGCGCCTGCGCGGTCGGCCCGGAACTGCGCTGCGGCCCGTTGCCGCGCGACCTGCGCGGGCACAGCCGCATCCGCCGCGGCGACGCGGTGATCTGGGAGAAGCCCTTCGTCACCGGCGAGGCCAACATGTGCCATTCGCTGGCCAATCTCGAGTACCACCATTTCAAGTACGCCGCGCACCGCGTGCCCGGCGACGTGCACCTGCATTTCTTCGGCACCGCCACGCTGAGCTTCGCAGATGGCGTGCAGGCGCAGCCCGGCGACCGCTTCGAGATCGAACTGGCCGAGTTCGGCGCGGCGCTGGTCAATCCCTTGCAGCGCGTCGACAGCGGATTCGCCCTGGGCGGCGTGCGCGCGCTGTAGAACCGCACGGAGGTAGGCATGACCCGACGTTTCCAGAGCTACCTCGACGGCCGCTGGGTGGCCGGCGACGACCTCGCCCCCGACGAGAATCCGTCCGACCTGTCGGCACCGGTCGGCGAAGCCGGCAGCCTCGACGCGGCCACGGTGCGCGAGGCGATCGCCGCGGCCAACGCGGCGCAGTCGGCGTGGGCTGCGAGCACCCCGCAGCAGCGCGCCGACGCGCTGGACGCGGTCGGCAGCGAGATCCTGGCGCGCAAGCAGGAACTGGGCGCGCTGCTGGCCTCGGAAGAGGGCAAGACCTTGCCGGAGAGCATCGGCGAGGCGGCGCGCGCAGGGCAGATCTTCAAGTTCTTCGCTGGCGAGGCCCTGCGCATTCCCGGCGAGACGCTGGCCTCCACCCGGCCCGGGGTCAACGTCGAGATCACCCGCGAGCCGGTCGGCACGGTCGGCATCATCGCGCCGTGGAATTTTCCGCTGGCGATCCCGGCGTGGAAGATCGCGCCGGCGCTGGCCTACGGCAACACCGTGGTGTTCAAGCCGGCGGAGATCGTGCCCGGCTGTGCCTGGGCGCTGGCCGAGATCCTCAGCCGCGCCGGCCTGCCAAACGGCGCGTTCAACCTGGTGCTCGGCAGCGGCAGCACGGTCGGTCAGGCGCTGGTCGCCGAGCGCGGCATCGATGCGCTGAGCTTCACCGGCTCGGTGCCCACCGGCAACCGGTTGCTGCGCCAGGCCGCCGAGCGCGGGCTGAAGATCCAGTTGGAGATGGGCGGCAAGAATCCGCTGGTGGTGCTGGCCGATGCCGACCTGGACCTGGCGGCGGAGATCGCGGTCAACGGCGCCTACTTCTCCACTGGACAGCGCTGCACCGCCTCGAGCCGGCTGATCGTCGAACGCGCGGTGCACGACGAGTTCGTCGCGCGGGTGCGCACCCGCCTGGCCGCGCTGAAGATCGGCCATGCGCTGGAGCCGGGTGTGGACATCGGCCCGGTCGCCAGCGCCAGCCAGTTCGAACAGGATCGCGACTACCTGCGCATCGCCCGCGAGGAAGGCGCCGAACTGCTCTACGGTGGCGAGGCGCTGGAGTGCGCGCACCGCGGCTACTACCTGCGCCCGGCGCTGGTGGCCGCGCAGTCGCAGCACCGCATCGCCCGCGAGGAGGTGTTCGGCCCGGTCGCCGCGGTACTGGTGGCCGACGACTACGAGCACGCGCTGGCCTTGGCCAACGACACCGAGTTCGGCCTGTGCGCCGGCATCGCCACGCGCTCGCTGAAGCACGCCACGCATTTCAAGCGGCATGCGCAGGCGGGCATGGTGATGGTCAACCTGCCCACTGCCGGCGTCGACCCGCACGTGCCGTTCGGCGGACGCAAGGCCTCCAGCTACGGCCCGCGCGAGCAGGGCCGGTATGCGGTGGAGTTCTACACCACGGTCAAGACGGCTTACACATCCGCACCATGAACTGATCGAATCAGCGCACGCCGGCCTGGGAGGGTGGGCGGCGCGTCGCGGCCCCCGGGCCGCGTCCGCCGCCAGCGTGCCATCAACGAGGAGGGGCTATGCACAAGCACACGTCGGGAATGCGGGCGCTGGGAATCGCGGCACTGCTGGGGATGGCGCTGGCCGCGTGTTCCGGCGGCGGCAAGGACGCCGGCAAGGCGCCCGGGCAACTCACCGTCGGTTTCAGCCAGGTCGGCGCCGAGAGCGAATGGCGCACTGCCAACACCGCCTCGATCAAGCAGGCCGTCGCCGATGCCGGCATGACGCTGAAGTTCTCCGACGCGCAGCAGAAGCAGGAAAACCAGATCAAGGCGCTGCGCTCGTTCATCGCCCAGCGCGTGGACGTGATCGCGTTTTCGCCGGTGGTGGAGTCGGGTTGGGAGACGGTGCTGCGCGAGGCCAAGGCCGCGAAGATCCCGGTGGTGCTGACCGACCGCGCGGTGAAGGTGTCCGACGACAGCCTGTACGTGACCCTGATCGGTTCGGATTTCGTCGAGGAAGGGCGCAAGGCGGCGCGCTGGCTGGTCGAGCGTTCGCCGCTGAAGGACGGCGACAAGCCGGTGCGCATCGTCGAACTGCAGGGCACCGTCGGCTCGGCGCCGGCGATCGATCGCATGAAGGGCTTCAAGGAGATCCTGGCGGCGCATCCGCGCTTCCAGATCGTGCGCTCGCAAAGCGGCGATTTCACCCGCGCCAAGGGCAAGGAAGTGATGGAGGCGTTCCTGAAGTCGGAGGGACGCAACATCGAC
This sequence comes from Xanthomonas sp. LMG 12462, assembly GCF_009192885.1. Taxonomy (NCBI): domain Bacteria; kingdom Pseudomonadati; phylum Pseudomonadota; class Gammaproteobacteria; order Lysobacterales; family Lysobacteraceae; genus Xanthomonas; species Xanthomonas sp. LMG 12462. The sequence goes on from NZ_NMPP01000005.1 coordinate 37,396, forward strand.
GTGCTCTACGCGCATAACGACGACATGGCGATCGGCGCGATCCAGGCGATCGAGGAAGCCGGGATGAAGCCGGGCAAGGACATCCTGGTGATCTCGGTGGACGGGGTGAAGGGCGCGTTCGAGGCGATGCAGGCCGGCAAGCTCAACGTCACCGTCGAATGCAATCCGCTGCTGGGCCCGCAACTGGTGCAGGCCATCCGCGACCTCAAGGCCGGCAAGCCGCTGCCCAAGCGCATCGTGGTGGAGGAGTCGGTGTACACCCAGGACCAGGCCGCGGCCGAACTGCCCAAGCGCAAGTACTGAGGCCGCGCGCATGCATCCGCTGGTGCTGGAGGCGCAGGGACTGAGCAAGGCCTATGCCGGCGTGGCCGCGCTGGAGGACGTGGCGCTGCGTTTGCGCGGCGGCGAGATCCACGCGTTGATGGGCCAGAACGGCGCCGGCAAGTCGACCCTGATCAAGCTGCTTACCGGCGTGACCGCCGCCGACGCCGGGCGCATCGCGCTGGACGGCGCGGTGGTCGCGCCGGCGTCGCCGCAGCAGGCGCAACGGCTCGGCATCAGCACCGTGTACCAGGAAGTGAACCTGTGCCCGAACCTGTCGGTGGCCGAGAACCTGTTCGCCGGCCGCTACCCGCTGCGCGGCTGGCTGCGGCGCATCGACTGGCGCCGGGTCGAGCGCGAGGCCGAGGCCGGCCTGCAGCGTTTGGGCATCGCCATCGATGTGCGGCGCGCGCTGGGCAGCTATCCGGTGGCGGTGCAGCAGATGGTGGCGATCGCGCGCGCGGTCGGCGTGTCGGCGCGGGTGCTGATCCTCGATGAACCCACTTCCAGCCTCGATGAAGGCGAGGTGGCCGAACTGTTCCGGGTGATGCGCGCGCTGCGCGATGGCGGCATGGCGATCCTGTTCGTCACCCACTTCCTGGACCAGGTGTACGCGGTGGCCGACCGCATCAGCGTGCTGCGCAACGGCCGCCTGGTCGGCGAATACACACCGGCGGAATTGCCGGCGCCGCAACTGGTCGCGGCGATGGTCGGGCGCGCGCTCGACCCGGCCAGCGCCGCGGCCGCCGCGGTGCGCGTGGCCGCGCCCGAGGACGCTGCGCCGCTGCTGCAGGCGCAGGGCCTGGCCCGGCGCGGCCAGTTGCAGCCGGTCGACCTGCAACTGCGCCAAGGCCAAGTGCTGGGCCTGGCCGGTCTGCTCGGCGCCGGCCGCACCGAACTGGCGCGGTTGCTGTTCGGGCTGGACCGTGCCGATCGCGGCCGCGTGGCGATCGACGGCCGCGACGTGGCGCTGCGCGGCCCGCCCGACGCGATCGCCCACGGCCTGGCGCTGTGCCCGGAAGAACGCAAGACCGAGGGCATCGTCGCCGAACTGTCGGTGCGCGAGAACATCGTGCTGGCGCTGCAGGCGCGCATGGGCCTGCGCCGGTTCCTGGCGCCGGCCGAGCAGCTGCGCATCGCGCAGGGCTATGTGGACGTGCTGGGCATCAAGACCGCCAGCCTGGAGACGCCGGTGGGGCTGCTGTCCGGCGGCAACCAGCAGAAGGTGGTGCTGGCGCGCTGGCTGGCGACGCGGCCGCGGCTGCTGATCCTCGACGAACCCACGCGCGGCATCGACATCGCCGCCAAGCAGGAGATCATGACCCGGATCCTGGCCTTGGCCCGCGAGGGCATGGCGGTACTGTTCATCTCCGCCGAGGTCGCCGAGCTCGCGCGCATCGCCGACCGCATCGCGGTGCTGCGCGAACGCCGCCTGGTCGGCGAACTGCCCGGCGGCTGCGGCGAGCGCGCGATCTTCGAGCTGATCGCCGGGAGCGCGGCATGAGCGCCACCGCCACGCCCGACACCACCGCATCGCGCTGGTCGGCGCGGCTGCGCGCGCATCCGTTGTTCTGGCCGCTGGCGACGCTGGCGGTGCTGCTGCTCGGCAATGGCCTGTGCGACCCGGGCTTCCTGAGCCTGCAATGGCGCGACGGCCACCTGTACGGCAGCCTGGTCGACATCGGTAACCGTGCCGCACCGCTGGCGCTGGTGGCGATGGGCATGACCCTGGTGATTGCGGTGCGCGGCCTGGACATCTCGGTCGGCGCGGTGGTGGCGATCGCCGCGACGGTAGCGGCGTGGATGATCGGCGGCGGCGAACACAGCCGCTTCCCGCTGTGGGCGGTGCTGCTGGCGCCGCTGCTGGTGGCGGCGCTGTGCGGGCTGTGGAACGGGCTGCTGGTGGTCAAGGTCGGCATGCAGCCGATCATCGCCACGCTGATCCTGATGGTGGCCGGGCGCGGCATCGCGCAGCTGATCGGCGACGGGCAGATCCTCACCATCTACTACGCGCCGTATTTCTACCTGGGCAACGGCTTTCTGCTCGGCCTGCCGTTCGCCCTGTTCGTGGTCGCGGCGGTGTTCGCGGCCTTGCAACTGCTGCTGGGGCGCACCGCGCTGGGGCTGTTCGTGCGCGCCATCGGCCACAACCCGCGCGCGGCGCGGGTGGCCGGCGTGCGTGCGCGGCTGATCGCGGTGCTGCTGTACGTGTTCTGCGCGTTCAGCGCCGGCCTGGCCGGGTTGCTGATCAGCTCCAACGTCAAGAGCGCCGACGCCAACAACGCCGGGCAATTGATGGAACTGGACGCGATCCTCGCGGTCACCCTCGGCGGCACGCTGCTCGATGGCGGCCGCTTCAGCCTGGCCGGCAGCGTGATCGGCGCGCTGATCATCCAGACCCTGACCGCGACCATCTACGCCTTCGGCGTGCCGGCGCAGGTGACCATGCTGATCAAGGCATTGCTGGTGTTCGCGGTGATGCTGCTGCAATCGCCGCGCTTCCGCGCCCACCTGCGCGGCTGGATCCGGCGGCCGCCGCCGCAGGTGCGGCCATGAGCGCGGCGGCTCCACGCCCGGTTGGGTCCGGCCTGCGCAAGGCGGCGGGCGTGCTGCAGGGCGCCCGCCTGCCGCTGGCGATCACCGTGGCGCTGTTCGTGGCCATGCTCGCGGCCGGCGGCGTGCTCTACGACGGCTTCCTGGCGCCGCAGGTGCTGGCCAATCTGCTGATCGACAACGCCTTCCTGTGCATTGCCGCGGTGGGGATGAGCCTGGTGATCCTCAGCGGCGGCATCGACCTGTCGGTGGGCGCGGTGCTGGCGTTCACCACCGTGCTGTCGGCATCGCTGGTCGAGCGCCACGGCTGGTCGCCCCTGGCGGCGATCCCGCTGGTGCTGCTGCTCGGCAGCGTCTTCGGTGCGTTCATGGGCCTGCTGATCCAGCGCTACCGCCTGCAGCCGTTCGTGGTGACCCTGGCCGGCATGTTCCTGGCGCGCGGCGCCAGTTACCTGATCAGCGTCGATTCGATCCCGATCACCGACCCGCTGTACACCGCGATCGCGCAGGCGCGGCTGCCGCTGGGCGGCGACGCGTCGCTGTCGATCGGTGCGTTGATCGCGCTGGCGACGGTGGCGCTGGGCATGTGGCTGACCCAATGCACCCGTTTCGGCCGCTGCGTGTACGCGCTCGGCGGCAGCGAGGCCTCGGCGCGGCTGATGGGCCTGCCGGTGGAGGCGACGCAGGTGCGCGTCTACGCCTTCAGCGGCTTCTGCTCGGCGCTGGCCGGGGTGGTGTGCACGTTCTACATGCTGTCCGGCTACAGCCTGCATGCGCAGGGCCTGGAACTGGACGCCATCGCCGCGGTGGTGATCGGCGGCACGCTGCTGGCCGGCGGCAGCGGCTATGTGATCGGGACTCTGTTCGGCGTGCTGATCCTGGGCGCGATCCAGACCCTGATCGTGTTCGACGGCACGCTCAGCTCGTGGTGGACGCGCATCGTGATCGGCGGCCTGTTGCTGCTGTTCTGCCTGCTGCAGCGACTGCTGACCCGGCGCCTGCCGCAGGGTGCGGCGAGCGCGTGAGCGGCACGGCGGCGTAGAATTCGGCAACCGCAACCGGAGCGCCGACATGCTGACCATCTGGGGCCGCCACAATTCGAGCAACGTGCGCAAGGTGCTGTGGTGCGCGGAGGAGATCGGCCTGGCCTACACCTCCATCGAGGTCGGCGGCGCGTTCGGCGGCAACGATCAGCCGGCCTATCGCGCGCTCAATCCCAATGGCCTGGTGCCGGCGATCGAGGACGATGGCCTGGCGCTGTGGGAATCCAATGCCATCGTCCGCTACCTGGCCGCGCGCTACGCCCCTGGCACGCTGTACCCGCAGGATCCGGCGCTGCGCGCGCAGGGCGACAAGTGGATGGACTGGACCACCTCGCGCTTCGCCGGTGCCTTCCGCGACCTGTTCTGGGGCGTGTTGCGCACCGCGCCGGAACAGCGCGATGCAGCCAGGATCGCCGCCGCGCTGGAACAATCGGCCGAGCTGTTGCACACCGCCGACGCCGCGTTGGCGCAACAGCCCTGGCTGTCGGGCGAGCACTTCGCCATGGGCGACATCCCGCTGGGCAGCTTCGCCTATGCCTGGTTCGAGATGCCGATCGAACGCCCGGCACTGCCGCACCTGCACGCCTGGTACCAACGTCTGCAGCAGCGCCCGGCCTATCGCAAGGGCGTGATGACGGCGCTGACCTGAGTGCGGCGTTTCCGGCGGGGGACGGTGCCGTCGCGGCGGTGGCCATGCCCGTCAACCGCTCGCTCCCACCTGACGGCAAGGAGCCGCTACCCGTGATCGAACCTCCCAAGATCGTGCTCTGCATTCCCGGCCCATGGCCGGATCGCGCGGACCTGCTCGCGCGCATCGTCCAGGACAGCGGCGGCTACCTGTTCGCCGGGCACGTGCTGATGCACATGGACAGCGGCCAGGCATGCGAACTGCAGTACGAACCGCACGATGCGCGCATGGCCGCCGCGTTCGCCGCCGCCGGCCCGCATTGGCGAGGCTCGGCCGACATGGCGCGCATCGGGACGCATGCGTCCGTCGTCTACCTGATCGGTGCCGGCGGCTCGCGGGTGCGTGCGGAGACGATGATGCGCGCGGCCGCGGCGTTGCTGGACGCCGGTGGCCTGGGGGTGAAGGTGGAAAGCAGCGGCGTCGCCCACAGCCCCGCCGACTGGCGGCAGCTGTGCGCGGACCTGTCGCTAGGCAGCGCCCACCGCGCCTATGTGTTGAACATCACCGGCGAGCAGGTCTACTCCTGCGGCATGCACCAGTTCGGCATGAAGGACGCGATCGTCGCGGCGCAGGCGGCATCCGACCCGGTCGGCCTGCTGCACACCTTCACCTGCTACCTGTTCAACGAAGCGCCCGACGTGCGCGCCGGCCATACCTTCTCGGTCGCGGCGGATGCGCCGCGCTACCGGATCCAGGCCGAAGCCAGCAGCCAGTTCCAGCCCGGCGACCTGTTCGCCAATCCCTATGGACTGTGGCGGCTGATGCCGCTCTGACGCCGCGTTGCTTCCTGCGTCCGTGCGCGGTGTCGGCGACGCGCCGCCGAACGCGTGCGCGCCTCAGGGTCTCCCGCCCGCCACCGCCGGCAGCGCGTCGCCGCCCGCGCGGCGCATCACCCAGTTGAACAGCGGGGTGGCCATCAGCGTGGAGGTGATGGCCATCAGCACCAGGATCGAGAACAGTCCCTGTTCGATCACCCCGGCCTGCAGGCCGATGTTGATGATGATCAGCTCCATCAGGCCGCGCGCGTTCATCAGTGCGCCGATCGCCATCGCATTGCGGTTGGTCTCGCCGCTGATCCGCGCCGCCGCCCAGCAGGCGATGCCCTTGCCCAGGAACGAAGCCAGCAGCACCGCGCCGGCGGCCAGCAGGATCTGCGGGTCCAGCAGCACGCTCAGCTCGGTCTTGAGCCCGGAGAAGGTGAAGAACATCGGCAGCAGGAACACCACCACGAACGGCTGCAATTGCTCGCGCAGCTTTTCGGTCAGTGCGCCCTTGGGCAGGCAGGCGCCGAGCAGGAAACCGCCGAACACCGCGTGGATGCCGATCGCGTCCATCGCCCAGGCGCTGACGCAGAACAGCATCAGCACCACCGCCAGCACCCCGGCGCTCAGCGGCTGCTCGGGGCGCACGTGGTCGGCCAGGCGGCGCAGCCAGTGGCGGCCGACGAGCAGCATGAACAGCGCGTAGCCCACGCCGCCGCCGATCGCCAGATAGGCGCTGCCCCAGCTGCCGCCGAAGCTGGCCAGCACCAGCGCGAGGATGCACCAGGCCGCGGCGTCGTCGACCGCGCCGGCGGTCAACGCCAGCGTGCCCAGCGGGCTGCCGGTGAGGCCGCGCTCGTGGATGATCCGCGCCAGCATCGGGAACGCGGTGATGGCGATGGCCGCGCCCAGGAATAGCGACGCCTCCAGCAGCTTGGCCTTGGCCGAGAACAGCCCGGGCACGTGCAGCAGCCACGGCGCCAGCACGAAGGCGAGCACGAACGGCACGGCGATGCCGGCCAGCGACACGCCCATCGCACTGCGGTAGCGCGTGCGGAAGTGCTCGCCGCGGAAATCGGTGCCGACCAGGAACATGTACAGGCCTACGCCGAACTGCGCGGCCACGTACAGCATGTCCAGGGTCGGCTTGGGGAACAGCGCCTGCTGCAGGTCCGGCAGCAGCGCGCCGAACAGCGACGGCCCCAGCGCCACGCCGGCGATCATCTCGCCGACCACCTGCGGCTGGCCCAGGCGCCTGGCCAGCAGGCCGACCAGCCGGCACACCAGCAGGATCACCGCCGCCTGCAGGAAGAAATACACCGACATCTGCGGGGTGGTCATGGGCGGCCGTCCTGGAAGTGTCGGCGGATGATAGGAGGCCGTGGCGATGAAATCCATGCGGCCGCGCCTCACATGGTGGGGCGGGGCGCGTTGCGGTATGGTGCCTGGCGCGCGCATGGCGCAGGCCGTACACGCATGCGGGCCGACACCGCAGGACGCACCGGGGAGCGAAGCGATGAGCAAGGGATGGACGCGGCGGCAATGCCTGGGCGCCGCTGCCGTGGGTGCAGTGGCCGGCGTGCTGCCCGGGGCCGCCATCGCGGGCGCCGCCGCTGCCCGTGCGCACGATGCCGACGCGCTGTACCGGCGTGCGTTGGTGCTCGACGCCAACGCCCTGGCCTCGATCGGGCAGGTATTCGATGGCCCGGATGCACCGCAGCTGTTGCAGCAATTGCGCGACTCCGGCGTGTCGGCGCTGAAGACCACGCTGGGCGGTGCGGCCGGCGACTTCGAGACCGCCGTGCAGGACATCGCCGCCGCGCAGGCGCTGGTCGAGCGCTATCCCGAGCATTTCCTCAAAGTGCTGCAGCCGGCCGACCTGCGCCGCGCCAAGCGCGAGGGCCGCGTCGCGCTGATCTTCTCCTTCGAATCGGCAGCGATGCTGGAGGACAAGCCCGCGCGCATCGACCTGTTCCGCCAGCTCGGGGTGCGGGTCATGCAACTGACCTACAACCGCACCACGCCGTTCGGCGTGGGCTGCCTGGACGGCGACACGGGCGGTGTCACCGCGCTCGGCCGCGACGCCATCGCGCGCATGAACCGGCTCGGCGTGGCGCTGGATCTCAGCCATTGCAACCTGCAGACCACCCGCGACGGCATTGCGCTGTCGCAGCGTCCGCCCGTCATCACCCATGCCGGTTGCGCCGCAGTGTTCGCGCATCCGCGCAACAAGCCGGACGCCGAACTGCGCGCGCTGGCCGACAAGGGCGGGGTGATGGGCGTGTACATGCTGCCGTTCCTGACCGAGGACAGCCGCCAACCGCAGCTGGCCGACTACATGCGCCACCTGCTGCACGCACTGGACGTGTGCGGCGAGGACCATGTCGGCATCGGTACCGATTCGCTGTTCTTCCCGGCCACCGAGCAGGACCGGCGCGCCTTCGAGGAAGACCTGGTGCAGCGCCGTCGCGACGGCATCGGCGCCCCGGGCGAGAACCGTCTGCCCTACCTGCCCGACGCCAACACCCCGCGCAAGCTCGAACGCGTGGCCGACGCGCTGCTGCGCCAGGGCTACAGTGCCCGGGTGGCCGAGAAGGTGCTGGGAGCGAATTTCGAACGGGTGTTCGGCGAGATCTGGAGTGTTTGACGCCGGCTGTCGCTGACAGCGCATCGCTGGCTCACGGCGCGATCGCGATCGTTGACGGGTGACGGCTGAAACGTTTTTGGGATCACATGTGATGCCGCCGATGCGGCTTTCTCCACAACGCCCTTTTTCACCAAAACGAGAGATGGACATGCAACAGAACTCGAATGGACAGCGGCCCCCGGCCGGAATGTCGCGCCGCGATTTTTCCCGCTTTGTGGGGCTGGGCGGCATGGCTGGGGTGGCGGCGCTGGCTGGCGTGGACGTGGCCGGCGCCAACACGACACAGGCGGCGGCAACAGCTTCCCCGATCGTCAACGTCAAGGATTTCGGCGCAGTCGGCGATGGCGCGACCAACGACCAGCCGGCGATCCAGGCAGCCCTGGACAGCGTGGGGACCGATGGCGGCTACGTGTTCTTTCCCGCGGGCTCCTATCGGGTCGATTTTCCGCTGTTCGTGAAGAGCAAGGTCAACAGCGCGGCGGGGTTCGTGGTGGCCGGCTCTGGACAGAACTGCGCCATTCGTGCCGGCGAGAACTTTCCCACCAACGTAGCTCTGGTCTACGTGCTCGGCGGCAACGCCGCGCTGTTTGATCTGGGGCTGGATGGCATGAATCGCGCGCAGAATGGCGTGGAATACGCGTACTCCGCACCGGACCGTCCCGACGACCGCACCATCCTGATCCGCGGCGTGGCGTTCTCGCGGTTCCTGTCCAACGGCTTTCACTGCGTCGGCGGCGAGGGATACCAGATCCGCGAGTGCTTCTTCAATTCCATCGGCGACTATGCGGTCTACAACCGCGACGGCGGCATCAACTCATTCGTCGAGGGCAATTACATGCTTGGTTGCGGGGGCGTCTATTTGGGGTCCACGTCGGCGCAGCCGGAGGGCGTCAGAATCGTCAACAACTCGATTCTCGCCTCGGCCGGTGCAGGCATTGGCGTCTACGTCGACCACGGCCTGGAGATCAACATTTCGCACAACGTGATCGATCAGGTCAAGGTGGCCTCGGTGCAGATCACCAATAACAGTTCCTATGTCAAATGCATCGGCAACTGGCTGTCCGGACCGCCCGGCACGGTGTTGTGCTCGTTGAGCCAGGATGCAAACTCGATCACCTTCGCCGACAACACCTTCGAGGGCGGCGATTTCCAGTTGTCGGTGGTCTCCGACACCGTCGGCCGCATCCACGACATCACCGTCCACAACAACATCTTCAACAATACGCGCGACACCGCGATGTTCTTCAACAACATTTCAAGGGTCAGCATCATCGGCAACCATTGCCGCTCCAGTGGCAAGGAATCCTTGTTCTGGGGCGCAGGCCAGTACGGCGTGGCGATGGGCAACGTGCTCTGGAAGGGCCCCAACGCCGCGGCCGGGTTGGTCCAGAACACTAATATCGGTTGGTGAGGCGCACGTCATGTCGGTGCCGGCAGAGGCATCTGCCGCACCGGCGCGACGATCGGGGCGGTCCAATTGAAATGTCCCGCCCCGTGGCGCCGGACGGGCATGCATGGCCGTGCGCTTCTGTACCGCTGGCAGTGCCTCCAGCCATGTCAGCGTTGCATGCAGCGCTTCTGACCGTTCCAGCGGCACCGCGCCGCCCGCATTGACCGGGCCCTCGCACAGGTTCAGACTTGCGGCCACATTTCCACCCGAACGTCCACGCCGCCATGGCCCACGCACCGCTGCTGATATTGCCCAACGCCCTGCGCGTCAGCGCAGGCCGGGTGCGCCTGCCTGAAGGAGTGGTCGACGCCGTGCGCTAACGCCGGCCATCGCCGATCCGCCGCAGACAAGCACCCGATGGGTGCTTTTTTATTGCCTGTTTTTCGCTGTTCCACCATTCCGACACGCCAAGGAGAACGTGCCATGCACTACGCCGCCGAACCCGAAACCTAGCCGCATGCCCGCCTCGCCAACCGGGGCATGCGGCGTCCCCCGTGTTGGCAATGCGGAGTCTTTCTCATGAACACAAACACCCTTTCCCGCTGGCGCAATCTCGGCATCATCGCCCACATCGACGCCGGCAAGACCACCCTCACCGAACGCCTGCTGTGGGCCGCCGGTGCGATCCATCGTGTGGGCGAAGTCCACGACGGTGCCGCCACCACCGATTTCTCGGACATCGAACGTGCGCGCGGCATCAGCATCGGTGCGGCCGCGGTGCAGGTGCAGTGGGCGCCGGACGGGCGGCCGGCGCATCGCCTGACCTTGATCGATACCCCCGGACACATCGATTTCGCGATCGAAGTGGAACGCTCGCTGCGCGTGCTCGACGGTGCGGTCGCGGTGTTCTCCGCGGTCGACGGCGTGCAGCCGCAATCCGAAACCGTGTGGCGGCAAGCGCGCCGCCACGGCGTGCCGATGCTCGCGTTCGTCAACAAGATGGACCGTGCCGGTGCCTCGTTCGACGGCGTGCTGGCGCAGTTGCGCAGCAAGCTCGACGCGAAGGTCTGGGCGGTCGGCGTACCGGTGTCGGGCGACTCCGGCTTCGACGGCTGGAGTGACCTGGTCGACGGCCGCCTGCTGAGCTGGGACGACGCGGGGCAACTGCACACGCGCGCCTGGAACACCGAGGAGGTGGTCACGTTCGCGGATGCACGCGAGCAGTTGATCGCCGCGGTGGCCGAGCACGACGAGGCGCTGGCGCAGGCCTATCTCGAGGAACGCGCGATCGACGCCGAGCTGCTGCGCGCCGCCGTGCGCCGGGCCACCCTGGCCGGCGCCGGCGTGCCGGTGCTGGCCGGCTCGGCGTTCAAGCGCAAGGGCATCGAGCCGTTGCTGGACGCGATCGTCGACTGGCTGCCGTCGCCGCTGGACCGCCCGCCGGTCGCCGCCCGGGCTGACACGGACACCGATGCCGGCGCCGAGGACGGACCCGACACCTTGCTGGCGCCGGATCCGTCCGGTCCGCTGGCGGCGCTGGTGTTCAAGTTCGCGCATACCGCGCAGGGGCCGCTGGCCTTCGTGCGCGTGTATTCGGGCACCTTGCGCGTCGGCGACACGGTGTGGACGTCGCATGCGCGGCGTCCGCGCCGGGTCGGGCGGCTGGCGGTGGTGCAGGCGCAGCGCACCCACGACGTGGCGCAGGCGCAGGCCGGCGAGATCGTCGCCGTGCTCGGCTGGAAGGACGCGGTCAGCGGCGAGACGCTCAGCGGCGTGCAGGCGCGGTGGGTGCTGGAACGCATCCGCACACAGCCGCCGGTGCTGGCGTGGCGGCTCGGCGCGGCCAACGCGACCGAGCTGGTGCGGCTGGGCCATGGCCTGGCGCGGTTGGCGCAGGAGGATCCGTCCTTCCGCGTCGACAGCGATCCGGAGACCGGCGAAGCGGTGATCTGGGGCATGGGCGAGCTGCACCTGGAGGTGATGGTGGAGCGCTTGCGCAGCGAGTGGCACGTGGACGTGCGCACCGGTGCGCCGCGCGTGGCCTACCAGGAAACGCCGCGCGCGGCCGCGCTGGGCGTGGCGGCACGGCTGTCCAAGCAGAACGGCGGCCAGGGCCAGTTCGCGCAGGTGGTGCTGGATGTGCTGCCGCGCGCGGACGGTGCGGTCACCTTCGTCGACCGCAGCCGCGGCGGGGTGGTGCCGAAGGTCTTCGTCGCCGCCACCGAGAAGGGGGCGCGTGCGGCGCTGGCGCAAGGCCCGCTCGGTCATCCGGTGGTCGGCGTGGAGGTGGTGCTGGTCGATGGCCAGGCGCATGCGGTGGATTCGTCGGACATGGCGTTCCAGCGCGCGGCTTCGGACGCGGTGAAGGCGGCGCTGGCGCAGGCCGGCACGCTGCTGCTGGAGCCGGTGATGGCGGTGGCGATCGATGCGCCTGCGCACAGCGTCGGCGACGTGCTCGGCGATCTGCAGCGGCGCGAGGGACGCGTCGTGGCGATCGAAGAGCGCGGCTCCCGTGCCGAGGTGGTCGCGCAGGCGCCGCTGGCGCAACTGCAGGCCTATGCCACGGCGTTGCGTTCGCTGACCCAGGGACGGGCATCGGCGAGCATGACCTTCGACGGCTATGCGCCGGTCAAGGCCGCGTGAGCCGCGTTGCCATCTGGCAATGCGGCAGGAGAACGAGGAGCCGGTTCGCCGGCTCCTCTTTTTTTGTCCGCGCTTGCGTTGGCGCCGCGATCCGGGCTTCATAGCCGGCCCCGATCGCCGGAGCCACCCATGCATCGCCGTCTTGTCCTCCTGACCCTGCTTGCTCTGTCGCCGACGCTCGCCGCCGCGCAGCCGCCGGCATGCGCGACGCCGCTGCAGATGGCCGAGCGCCTGTACAAGGCGCGCGATTTCTACTGGCAGCCGCAAAGCCTGGACGGCTTGCTGACCCCATCCTTTGCGCACGCGCTGCAGGCCGACCAGCGCTGCGCGGCGCGCGAGGGCGTGTGCCGGCTGGACTTCGACCCGTGGACCAGCGCGCAGGACGGCGACATTCAGGGCGCGCCGACCTTCACCCTGGTCTCGGGCGGTTCGCAGGCCACCGTGGTGGAGGTGCGCATGGACTACCGCTTGGCGCTCGGCGGTCGTGCCGCGCGGGCGCAGTCGGTCAAGATCGAACTGCAGCGCCGCGGCAACGGCTGCTGGGCGGTCAGCGACCTGATCGCGCCGGATGGACAATCGCTGTTCGCGCTGCTGACCGACGCGCAGGACTAGTCGCGCAGCGCGGCGCGCCGCATAGGAATCCAAATCCCTTTTTGGAATTGGCGAGGAGTGGCTGCGCTGCGCGGGCCGACCCTCACCCCAACCCCTCTCCCGGGGGGAGAGGGGCTAGGAGCGCGGCAATGGCCTGGGGCTACTGCAGCTTCAGCATCACGATCGCCTTGGCCGGCAGCGCCACCTGCAGCGTGTCGCCTTGCACGCGCGCGCCGGCGAAGGCGGCCGGGCGTACCGCCTGCGGCTGGGCGAAGGTGTTGAGCGCGTCGATGGTCGGTGCGGTCAGGATCTGCCCGTCGACGCCGCGCGCCTGCACGCCGTCGACCTGCACCGTAACGTCGGCGCTGCGGTTCGGGTCCAGATTGGTCAGCGCCACGTACACGTGCCCGTCCTTGGCCCGCACCGCCGAGCCGTGCACCGCCGGCACCGTATAGCCGGCATGCCGGTAGTCGGGCGTGCTGATCTGCAGCGGCAGCGCGGTCGCGTCCTGGTACGGCTTGTACAGCATGAAGACGTGGTAGGTCGGCGTCAGCAGCATCCTGTCGCCGTCGGTGAGGATCATCGCCTGCAGCACGTTGACCATCTGCGCGATGTTGGCCATGCGCACGCGGTCGGCATGCTGGACGAAGATGTCCAGGTTGAGCGACGCCACCAGCGCATCGCGCAAGGTGTTCTGCTGGTGCAGGAAACCCGGGTTCACGTCGGGCAGGCCCTTGTACCAGGTGCCCCATTCGTCGACCACCAGCGCGACCTTCCTGTCCGGGTCGTACTTGTCCATGATCGCGCTGTGCTTGCTGATCAGCTCGTCCATCCGCAGCGTGCGCGACAGCGTTTCGATCCACGCCGCCTCGTCGAAGCTGGTGGAAGAGGCGCGCGGCGGCCAGCCGCCGGGCACGGTGTAGTAGTGCAGGCTCAGGCCGTCCATGAACTTGCTGGCCTCGCGCATCATCACCTCGGTCCAGTGGTAGTCGTCTTCGTTCGGGCCGGGCGCGATCTTGAGGATCTTCTGGTCGGCCGGCGCCTTGACGAAGGTCTGGTAACGGCGGAACACGTCGGCGGCGTACTCGGCGCGCATGTTGCCGCCGCAGCCCCACAGTTCGTTGCCGACGCCGAAGAACGGCACCTTCCACGGGGCCTGGCGGCCGTTGCGGCGGCGCTGTTCGGCCAGGGTCGAGCGCGTGGGCGCGGTCATGTATTCCACCCACTGCGCCATCTCGTCCGGCGCCGCGTCGCCGACGTTGCCGGCCACGTACGCCTGCGTGCCGAGCAGTTCGGTGAGGTCCATGAACTCGTGGGTGCCGAAGCTGTTGGGTTCCTCCACGCCGCCCCAGTGGGTGTTGACGCTGGTCGGGCGCTGGTTGCGCGGACCGATGCCGTCGCGCCAGTGGTATTCGTCGGCGAAGCAGCCGCCGGGCCAGCGGATGTCCGGCACGTCCAGCGCCTTCAGCGCAGCGACCACGTCGTTGCGGTAGCCGCGGGTGTTGGGGATCTTCGAGTCCGGGCCGACCCAGACGCCGCCGTAGATGCCGTTGCCCAGATGCTCGGCGAACTGTCCGAACAGGTGGCGCGACACCGCGGCGCCAGGGCGGTCGGCACGCAGCGTGCCGCGCACCTCGACGTCGGCGGCCTGCGCCAGTGTGGCGGCCAGTGCCAGGCCGAGCGTCGCGGCGATCAGCGGCAACCGTCGCCAGTGTGCCGCACGCTGCTGCAGGAAACGGGGCGAACGCATCGGGAGCTCCTTGTCGGGTAGGGCGGCGCCGTCGCCAGCGTCGCGTGGGAGTGACGGCCGGCGCGCGGCCTTGGCCATGAAGCCCAGGCGCTGCCGCATTCGGGGCGCGCACCCCCCGGCACGATCGCTTCCGCGCCTGTCCCCGGTGTGCCCCGCTCCCGAGCATAGAAGACACGTGGAGGGCGAACCAATGCCCAAATGCGAGGCCGCCATATCGGAATTGCAATGCGCGGCACGGCGCCGCACGCGGTGTGTTGCCAGAACGTGCGCGGTATCGCACAGCGCGCTGTCGGCGCTCGCGCGGCGATGGCCGTGTCGCGCCCTCGCTGGTTATGCTGCGGACCCCGCGCATGCGCACCGACTTCCAAGGCTCCTGCATGTCCTCGCTCTTCGGTCATCTTCCCGACGGTACCGCCATCCAGCGCATGGTCCTGGACAGCGGCGACGGCCTGCGCGCCGAGTTGCTGACCTACGGCGGCCTGCTGCGCAGCCTGCGCCTGCAGGGCACGCACGGCGATACCGAGCTGGTGCTGGGGCTGCCGACGCTGCAGGACTACCTGCAGGACCCGGCCTACCTGGGCGTGCTGGTGGGCCGCTTCGGTAACCGCATCGCCGGGTCGGCCTTCACCGTCGATGGCCGGCACTACGCGGTCACCGCCAACGAGGGCGCCAACCATCTGCACGGCGGCGCGCTGGGCTTCGGCCGCCGGGTGTGGACGGTGTCGGCGCAGACCGAGCGCATGCTGCAGTTGCGCTACGACTCGCCGGCCGGCGAGGAGGGCTATCCGGGCAACCTGTCGGTGGAGGCGACCTACCGCGTCGAAGACCGTTGCCTGAGCGTCGAGTTCGTCGCGCAGACCGATGCGCCGACCCCGCTCAATCTCACCCACCATCCCTATTTCAACCTGGCCGGCGATGCCGCGGTGCCCGCCGCGGCGCAGTGGCTGCGGGTGCCGGCCGACCGTTACCTGCCGGTGCGCGATGCGGCGCTGCTGCCGCGCGGCGAGATCGCCACGGTGGCCGCTACGCCGTTCGATTTCCGCCAGGCGCGTGCCATCGCCGACAAGGACATCGCCGCCGATCCGCAACTGTCGCTCAGCGCCGGCTACGACCACTGCCTGGTGCTGGCCGAGGGCCACGATTGCACCGCGCTGCTGTATTCGCCGCACAGCGGCGTGGCCATGCGCATCGTCAGTCCGATGCCGGCGGTGCAACTCTATGAAGGCCAGGGCCTGGACCGGCAGCATCCGGCGCTGGGCCGTGGTATCTGCCTGGAGCCGCAGGGCTATCCGGACGCGCCGAACCAGCCGGGCTTTCCCGATTGCATCCTGCGTCCCGGCCAGGTCTATCGGCACCGCATCGACTATCGCTTCGCCGAGGTCGGCCGCGGCGCCGACTGGGCGGCGGTGGAGGCGGCGTTGGCGGAGCAGGGCGGCGGTTGAGGCGTGGGACGTCGCAGGCGTGTCTGAAGCCGCGACCGGGCCTTTCCCGGTGTCACCCGTCGCGGCTGAAGCCGCTTCTACGGGAAGACGGGGGCCGCTACTGCGCGTGTCCCAGCACCAGTTCGATCACGAACTTGCTGCCGAAGAACGACAGCAGCAGGAGCACCATTGCCGCCAGGGTCCAGTGCACCGCCTTGACCCCGCGCCAGCCGTAGCGCCAGCGGCCGAACAGTAGCGCGCCGAACACGATCCACGACAGCACGCTGAGCACGGTCTTGTGCACCAGCCGCTGCGCCAGGAAATCCTGCACGAACAGCACCCCGGTCAGCAGGGTCAGGGTCAGCAGGATGAAGCCGACCACGATGGTGCGGAACAGCAGCGTCTCCAGCGCGGTCAGCGGCGGCAGCGCGCGCAGCCATGGATGGAAGTCGCGGCGTCGCAGCGCGCGTTCCTGCAGCCACAGCATCACCGCCAGCAGGGCGGCGATGCCCAGCGTGGCGTAGGCCAGCAGCGCCAGCCAGGCGTGCAACTGCAGCCGCCAGTCCAGCACCGGCGCGGGCTCGTGGCCGTAGCCGTGGTAGGCCAGCAGCAGCGCCGCCGACAGCGGGAACACCACCACGCCCAGCGCGGCCATGCGCCCGCTGGCGCCGACCAGGGCGGTCATCAGCGCCATGCCCAGGCTGACCAGCGACAGCGCGGCGAAGAAGTGCATGTCCGGGCCACCGGCGGTGTGCAGGGCCACCTGCACGTGATAGCCCGCATGCAGGGCCACCGCCGGTAGCGCCGGCCACAGCCAGGCGCGGCTGCGGTCCACCCGGTCGCGCACCACCGCGGCGATCAGCAGGCCGGTGGCGGCCAGGTACAGCAGGGCGGCGAGGACGGTGATGAGCATCGCGCCAGTTTCGCATATCGGGCCAGCCGCCGTGACGGCGCCGCCGGGGATCGCCGGCGCGCCCGGCTATAATCGACGGCCGTTTCCCGTCCGCGACCCGCCCGCATGTTCGAATCCCTCACCCAACGCCTCTCCGGCACCATGCAGCGCCTGCGCGGCCGCGGTCGCCTGACCGAGGAGAACATCCGCGAAGCCACCCGCGAAGTGCGCATCGCGCTGCTCGAGGCCGACGTCGCCCTGCCGGTGGTGCAGGCGCTGATCGAGCGCATCAAGGTCCGCGCGGTCGGTCAGGAAGTGCTCAAGAGCCTGACCCCGGGCCAGGCGCTGATCAAGGTCGTGCGCGACGAGCTGACCGCGGTGATGGGCTCGGCCGCCAGCGACCTCAACCTCAACGTGCCGGCGCCGGCGATCGTGCTGATGGCCGGCCTGCAGGGCGCGGGCAAGACCACCACGGTCGGCAAGCTGGCCAAGCACCTGAAGGAAAAGCGCAAGAAGAAGGTCATGGTGGTGTCGGCCGACGTGTACCGCCCGGCCGCGATCGAGCAGCTCAAGACCCTGGCCGAGCAGGTCGGGGTGCTGTTCTTCCCGTCCGAGGCCTCGCAGAAGCCGGTGGACATCGTCCGCGCCGCCATTGCCGACGCGCGCAAGTCCTTCGTCGACGTGCTGCTGGTGGATACCGCCGGCCGCCTGGCCATCGACGCGGCGATGATGGAGGAGATCAAGGCGCTGCACGCGGCGATCACCCCGGTCGAGACCCTGTTCGTGGTCGACGCGATGACCGGCCAGGACGCGGCCAACACCGCCAAGGCGTTCAGCGAGGCGCTGCCGCTGACCGGCGTGGTGCTGACCAAGACCGACGGCGACGCCCGCGGCGGCGCGGCGCTGAGCGTGCGCTACATCACCGGCAAGCCGATCAAGTTCATCGGCGTCGGCGAGAAGCCGGACGGCCTGGACGTGTTCCATCCCGACCGCCTGGCCAGCCGCATCCTCGACATGGGCGACGTGCTGTCGCTGGTCGAGCAGGTCGAGCACCAGGTCGACAAGGACAAGGCGCAGAAGCTGGCCGAGAAGGTCGCCAAGGGCAAGAAGTTCGACCTCAACGACATGCGCGACCAGCTCGAGCAGATGCAGAACATGGGCGGCCTGTCCGGGCTGATGGACAAGCTGCCGGGCATGGGCCAGATCCCCGAGCACCTCAAGCAGCAGGTCGCCGGCAACAAGGACGTGCCGCGGATGATCGCCATCATCGGCTCGATGACCAAGAAGGAGCGGCGCAACCCGGGCCTGCTCAACGGCTCGCGCCGCGCGCGCATCGCCCGCGGTTCCGGTACCCAGCCGGCCGACGTCAACAAGCTGATGAAGCAGTATCAGCAGATGGAAAAGATGATGAGCAAGATGGCCGGCGGCGGCATGAAGGGCCTGATGCGCGGCATGAAGGGCATGCTCGGCGGCATGGGCGGCCGCGGCGGCCTGCCGTTCCGCTGAGCCCGCGGCCACGGCGCGTGCGGTGAGCGTGTCCGTCGGCACGCGCGTGCTGCGCCTGGCCCTGGCGCTGGCCCTGGCGCTGCACTCGGCCTCCGGCTGGGCGGTGCTGCCGGCGACGCTGGTGTACTGGGTGCTGGTGGTACTGGTCGTCGCAGCGATCGATCGTGCGATGGCGCGACGCACGGCCGGCGGTACCGCGGCGGCTTCCCTGGGCCCCGCCATTGGCGAGGCCGGCGCCACGCCCGCGCCGGCGCGGCTGCCGCCGCCAGCGCAGCCTGTCATCCCACCTGCGGCGATGCGCGCGCGGCCGTCCGGTCCGCGCCAATGGCGCCATCATCTCGAGGACATCGTCCCGTTCCCGGAGGAGCGCTTCCCGCGCCAGGGCATCTGCACCACCTCCGAGCTTGTGCTGTACGCCGGCGATGCGCTGGTGCTCGCCTTCCATCCCGCCGCTGACGGCCCCGCGCAGTGGCGCTGCGACCTGCTGGCACCGGGCGCGACCCAGGCGCAGTGGCTGGACGTGGCGGCCGATGCCGAGTGCGTCGTGCCGATCGTGCGCACCGGCGTGTACTCGATCGGTATCGGCCAGGCCGAGCTGCAGGTGCCCGGCACGGTGGCGCTGTGGCGGCGCGTGCCGGAACCGGAGCGGCTGGCGCTGCCGATGCAGCCACTGCGCGGCACGCCGTTGGCGTATGCGCAGCGCCCCGATGGCAGCCTCGCCGTTGTCGAGGCATCAGTGCGTGACGCATGGCCGCTGGCGCAGTTGCCGCCGCGTTGCGTGGCGCGCGTGCCGGCCGCGGCCGCGTTGCTGTTCGCCGGCGCCGAGCGGGCCTGGGACGTGCATGGAGCGCAGGACACCGCGGTGGCGGATCCCACGGATAACGTGGTCGTGCATCGTCACTTTCTGCAGCTGAGCCAGGGCGACGTCCTGGTGCTGGAGGCGGTGTGGACATCCGGCCTGTTCGGTCGGTCACTGCCGGTGCCCGGCGGCAGCCGTCCGACCGACGGCGAACTGGGGCTGTTCGCGCTGTTGCACGGGCCGCAGCTGATGGCCTTGCGTCCGTCCGCGGCGACGCCGGCGTGCGTGGAGGTGGTGTGTCCGGTCGATGGGCTGTATTGCCTGGAGCTGCGGCTGTCCGGTCCGGCGGCGTGGCGCGATCGTGCTGTCGAGACGTTCGTCGATCTGCGGCTGTGGGGTGCCTTCGTGCATCGCCCGTCACGGTTGCGCGCTTTTTCCCAGCAGCAGGTGTGGGTCGGCGATCGGGACCGGCAATGTCTGCCGGTGCCGCTGCCGTGAGCGTCCTCGCATCTCTGGCACGGCGGCCGGAAGGCGGCGCGGCTACCATGGCCGTTCCTTGAATCGCGGAGCACGCATGATGCAGCGCCTGGCGCGCGTGGACGCCTTTCGGCAGCGCTTCGGCCTGCACCTGCCGATCCTGCTCAGCCCGATGGCCGGTGCCTGCCCGGTGCCGCTGTCGGCCGCGGTCGCCGCGGCCGGCGGCATGGGGGCGATGGGCGCGGTGCTGTCGGCGCCGCAGGACATCGTGGCGTGGATGGATGCGTTCCGCGCCGCCGGCGGCGGGGCGGCACAGGTCAACCTGTGGGTGCCGGATCCGCCCCCCGCGCGCGATGCCGCCGCCGAGGCCGAGGTGCGCGCCTTTCTCGCGGCCTGGGGACCGCCGGTCGACGCCGCCGCCGGCGATGCGGCGCCGGCCGATTTCGATGCCCAGTTCGAGGCCCTGCTCGCGGCGCGTCCGGCAGTGGCCTCCTCGATCATGGGCCTGTTCCGGCCGGACCAGGTGCAGCGCCTGCAGCAGGCCGGGATCGCCTGGTTCGCCTGCGCCACCACCCTGGACGAGGCGCTGGCTGCGCAGGCCGCCGGTGCCGATGCGGTGGTCGCGCAGGGGGCGGAGGCCGGCGGCCATCGCGGTGCCTTCGAGGCCGGCAGCGCCGAGCGGCAGTTGACCGGGCTGTTCGCGCTGCTGCCGCGGCTGGCCGACCAGTTGCAGATCCCGGTGATCGCCGCCGGTGGCATCGGCGACGGCCGTGGCATCGCCGCCGCTTTGACCCTGGGCGCGAGCGCGGTGCAGATCGGCACCGCCCTGCTGCGCACCCCGGAGGCGGCGCTGGCACCGGCCTGGGCGGATGCGCTGGCCCAGGCCGAACCCGAGCAGACCACGTTGACCCTCGCCTTTTCCGGCCGCCTGGGCCGCGCGCTGGCCACCGACTACGTGCGCGCCGCCGCTGCCGCGGAGGCGCCGCCGCCGCGGCCGTACCCGGTGCAGCGTGGCCTGACTGCGCCGATGCGCCAGGCCGCACAGCGCGCCGGCCGCCTGGCGGCGATGCAGGCCTGGGCCGGGCAGTCGGCGTGGATGGCCCAGGCCGAGCCCGCCGCGACGTTGGTTGAACGCTGGTGGACGCAGGCGCAGGCCCTGCTGTGACATCGCAGGTCTTCCACCACGGGCAGCCTGCCGGCGCCGAGCTGCTGGCCGCCGCCGCGCTTGTGAACTATGGGCACTTCAGCACCATGCAGGTGCGCAATGGCGCCGTGCGCGGGTTCGGGCTGCATCTGCAGCGGTTGCAGCAGGCCAATGCGGCGCTGTTCGGGAGTGCCTTGCCGCATGAGCGCGTGCGCGGCGAGCTGCGCGCGGCGCTGGCCGCGTTCGGCAGGGGCAACGCGTCGCTGCGCGTCACCGTGTGTTCGCCGGCATTCACCCTGCGCCGGGCCGATGCCGACTGCGCGGTGGAACTGCTGGTGTCACTGGCGCCACCGGCGCAGGCCGAGGCGGCGCCGCTGCGCCTGCGCAGCAGCGTGTTCGCACGCGAGGCGGCGCAGTTCAAGCACGTCGGCACCTTCGCCGCGTTCCACCAGCGCCGCCTGGCGCTGCAGGCCGGCAGCGACGATGCGCTGTTCGTCGACGCGCAGGGGCAGGTGGCCGAAGGGCCGACCTGGAACCTGGGACTGTGGGACGGCGCCTGTCTGCACTGGCCGCAGGCACCAGCGCTGCGCGGCACCCAGGAACGGTTGCTGCAGGCCGGGCTCGCCGCGCTGGGCGTGGCGCAGGAGGTTCGGCCGCTGTCGCTCCACGAACTCGGGCCGGACGTGGCCGCCTTCACCTGCAACGCCCGCGGCCAGCAGGCGGTGGCGGCGGTGGACGGGCGCGCGCTGCGCCCGGCCGCGGATCTATTGGCCATGCTGGAGGCGGCGTCGCACACCCAGCCCTGGCAGGCGATCTGAGCACCCCGTGGACGGCCATCGTGGCATGGCTGCCGCTCCTGGCGAATCCCCAATCTCGAATCCCCAATCCCGCGGCCGCAGGCCACGGCCCAGACTTGGCAGAGCCGGGGCCGGTCGCTATAATCGTCGGTTCACCGCGCCATCCTGGCGACTGGGCAACACCGGAAACTCACCATGGTCAAGATCCGCCTTACCCGTGGCGGCGCCAAGAAGCGCCCCTTCTACCACATCATCGTCACCGACGTGCGCAGCGCGCGCGACGGCCGCAACATCGAACGCGTCGGTTACTACAACCCGGTCGCCCAGGGCGCCGAGCCGCGCGTGGTGCTGGACCTGGCCCGCGTCGACCATTGGGTGTCCAATGGCGCGCAGCTGACCGACAAGGTGCGCAACCTGTACAAGGAAGCCACCAAGAACCAGGCCGCCGCGGCCTGATTCCGCGGGCCGCGCCCAGCGCGCGGCCCTCGCGTTTGCCCCAATGAAAGACAGCCAGCGCCGCATCCTGCTCGGTCGGGTCCTCGGCGCGTTCGGCATCCGTGGCGAGGCCAAGCTCGAGTCCTGGACCGAGCCGCGCCTCGCCATTTTCCGTTATCAGCCCTGGATCGTGCGCAAGCCCGACGGCAGCGAGAGCAGCCTCAGCGGCGTGCGCGGCCGCGAGTCCGGCAAGTACCTGATCGCCACGCTGCCCGAGGTCACCGACCGCGACGCGGTCGAGGCCCTGCGCGGCACCGAGATCTACGTGGCGCGCAGCAGCCTGCCGCCGCCGCGCCCGGACGAGTACTATTGGGTGGACCTGGAAGGCCTGGACGTGCGTACCGTCGACGGCGTGGCGCTGGGGCAGGTGTCGCACCTGTTCTCCACCGGCGCCAACGACGTGCTGGTGGTGCGCGGCGACCGCGAACGGCTGGTGCCGTTCGTGCAGCCGGACTACATCAAGTCGGTGGATTTCGAGGCCAACCTGGTCGTGGTCGACTGGGACCCCGAGTTCTGAGCGAAGCGGCCATGCGGCCGCTTTGGCGTTTGCCTTTCCCATTCCCCATTCCCGGCTCCCCATTCCCCGCCTCATGCGCATCGACGTCATCAGTCTGTTCCCCGAGTTCGTCGCCCAGTGCGCCGGGTTCGGCGTGGTCGGGCGGGCGCAGGAGCGCGCGCTGCTGGACCTGCACGGCTGGAACCCGCGCGACTACGCCAGCGGCGGCTACCGCAAGGTCGACGACCGCCCGTTCGGCGGCGGCCCGGGCATGGTGATGATGATCGAGCCGCTGCAGGCCTGCCTGCAGGCGGTGCGCGCGGCCGATCCGCTGCCGGCGCCGCTGATCTACCTGAGCCCGCAAGGCCGGCCGCTGACCCAGGCCAAGGCCCGCGAACTGGCCGCGCTGCCGCGGCTGCTGCTGCTGTGCGGGCGCTACGAGGGCGTGGACGAGCGTTTCGTCGCCGCCGCGGTGGACGAGGAAATCTCGATCGGCGACTACGTGCTGTCCGGCGGCGAACTGGCCGCGGCGGTGCTGGTGGACGCGGTCACCCGGCTGCAGGAGGGGGCGCTGAACGACGCCGAATCCGCGGCCCAGGACAGTTTCGAGGGCCCGGACGGCCTGCTCGACTGCCCGCACTACACCCATCCGCGCGAACACGCATTGGGCGAGGTGCCGGCGGTGCTGCGCTCCGGCAACCACGCCGCGATCGCGCGCTGGCGGCGCATGCAGGCGCTGGGGCGGACCTGGCTGCGGCGTCCGGAACTGCTGGACGAGGCGGCGCTGAGCGCGGCCGACCGGCGCCTGCTGCAGGAATTCCGCCAGGAGCGGGAGGCGGCGCAGGCCGCCGAACAGGAAAATCCATCCAAGCCCTAGCCATTGCCGCCGGGCTGGGTTAAAATGCCCGGCTTTCCGGCCAGTGCGTTCCGTGCTTGGCCCATCCGATATCGCGCAATCGCCGTGCGGCGACTGCCGGACCACCTCACCAGACACAAGCGGTGCCCACCATGAGCAAGCTCAACAAGACCATCCTGGCCGACTTCGAAGCCGCCCAGATCCAGCGCAAGCTGCCGGAGTTCAACCAGGGCGACACCGTCGTCGTCAACGTCAAGGTGAAGGAAGGCAACCGCGAGCGCGTGCAGGCCTACGAAGGCGTGGTGATCGGCACCAAGAACGCCGGCCTGAACTCCTCGTTCACCGTGCGCAAGATCTCGCACGGTTATGGCGTCGAGCGCGTGTTCCAGACCCACAGCGCCACCATCGACTCGGTCGAAGTGAAGCGCCGCGGCAAGGTCCGCGCCGGCAAGCTGTACTACCTGCGTGGCCTGGAAGGCAAGGCCGCCCGCATCAAGGAAGACCTGGCCGCCGCTGCGCAGGCCAAGGTCGCGCGCCAGGCCGCTGCTGCCGCCGCCAAGGCCGAGTAATCTTCCGGCGACCTCGGTCGCTGCCGCAACGGCCGCCTTCGGGCGGCCGTTTGCGTTTGCGGGGTTTGGATCGCGCCGCGCGGGAGCGGAGCCGTCATGTCCGCGATGGCGGGTCTGGCCGTTATTTTTGTGGCAGGAGTTTCAGTCGCGTCCCACAGGGGCTTGGCGCCCTTGTGGGAGGGACTTCAGTCCCGACGCGTGACGGTGTCGGACGGCTTTGGGCTTCGATCGCTGCGGCTGCATGACAGTCGACTCCCGCACAGACAATGGCGCCTGCGGATAGTGAAGCGAGCGCAGCGCTCAGCGCGCCGGATCCTGCGCCACCGCCACGTCGGCGACCGGTGCCGGCGGCTGCACCGGCACTTCCGCCGGATGCGCCACGGTCTCCGGCCGCGACGGCACCAGCATCCGCGCGGTGCGCCAGTTGCCCCAGCGGTAATACGCCAGCGACAGCAGCATCGCGCAGGTGGCGCTGGTCGGGAAGCTCCACCACACCGCATCCACGCCCAGCTGCGGCTGCAGCAACTGCGCGAACGGCACGCGGATGCCCCAGAGCGACAGCGCCAGGATCAGCAGCGGCGGGACCACCGCACCGGTGGCGCGGACCACGCCGGAGATGACGAAGGTGACGCCGAAGAACAGGAACGACCACACCGCGATGTGGTTGAGGTGGCGCGCGATCTCCAGCGCCGCGCTGTGCGGCGGCAGGAACAGCGCCAGGGTCCAGCGGTCGAACAGGATCAGCGGCGCGATCAGCGCGCCGGTCAGCAGGAAGTTGAACAGCACGCCCTTGCGCGCGGTCGCCGCGACCCGGTCCCAGCGCTGCGCGCCGACGTTCTGCGCGGCCATCGACGAGCAGGCCGCGCCGATCGCCATCGCCGGCATCTGCAGGTAGGCCCACAGCTGCAGCGCCGCGCCGTAGGCCGCGGAGGTGGCGGTGCCATAGCCGTTGACCAGCGAGATCATCACGATCATCGCCAGCGAGATCAGCACCATCTGCAGGCCCATCGGCACGCCCTTGACGATGAGCGCGCGCAGGATCGGCAGGTCGAGCCGGAACAGCCGCGCGTCGCGGCGGCCCAGCCACAGCACGTGGCGCTTGTGCCGCAGGTACAGCAGCAACCCGGTCAGCGACACCGCCTGCGCGATCAGCGTGGCCCAGGCCGCCCCGGCGATGCCCAGCTTGGGGAACGGCCCCAGCCCGAACAGCAGCAGCGGGTTGAAGCCGATGTCCAGCACCACCGACAGCAGCAGGAAGCGGAACGGCGTGCGCGAATCGCCGGTGCCGCGCAGCGCCGCCGACAGGAACGCGAAGGTGTACAGCAGCGGCATCGCCAGGAAGATCACCCGCAGATAGGCCTCGGCCAGCGGCAGCGACGCCGCCGGCGTGCCCATCGCCGCCAGCAGGTGCCGCGCCAGCCACCAGCCGCCGGCGGCGATCAATACCGAGATGCCGATGAAGAAGGTGGCGCTGGTGCCCATCACCCGCCGCGCCTGGGCCACGTCGCTGCGGCCCATCGCCTGGCCGATCAGGATGGTGGCGGCCATGCCGATGCCGAACACCGAACCGATCAGGAAGAACATGATGCTGTTGGCGTTGGCCGCGGCGGTGAGCGCCGCTTCGCCGAGATAGCGGCCGATCCACACGGCATTGACCGAGCCGTTGAGCGATTGCGCGATGTTGCCGGCCAGGATCGGCAGCGAGAACAGCAACAACTGGCGGCCGATCGGGCCTTCGGTGAGCGCAGCGGGCTTGGTCATCGCGGGTCGGGAGCGAGCGTGAGCCGGCCACACTAGCACCGACGGATGTCGGCGGGGCGATGGGCGGATCTGGGTCTGCAGCGTTCGTGCCGCAGGCAGGCAGGGGACGGGCCTGCGCCGCCCCACGGCGGGTGGCGTGCGCGGTCACGCGTGGCGGCCGGTCCTGTCCGAGTCGCGGTGGTGCGCTGCGGCGAGGATGGAACTGCGTTCGGCACGGCTCGGGTCATTGCTTGGTGCCGGGTAGGGGGCGACGCCAGCAACGGCATGGGACATGAAACCTGGGCGAGCCGCCCCCCGCTGCGCCTGCCTCAAGGTCGCTCGCTCTCTGCCAACCCATTCATCCCGGAAAGGTGAGCCCCTGCGGCGCGGTACTTGCATTGGTGCGATCGCATCGCCATCTGTGCGGAGAGACGTGTGCGCCGCGCATGCCCTCAGCGGCGCGATGGTGTCCGATCCGGCGTCGCCTTTTGACTGCCTGCAATCCCCAACGCGAGTGGATGTCGAGCAACGCAATGAATGAATCTGTCGTACAAGCTGCCGCGGTGCGCCTGGATGTCTGGCTGTGGGCCGCGCGCTTCTTCAAGACCCGTAGCCTGGCCAAGCAGGCAGTGGAGACCGGCAAGGTGGACGTGGCCGGGCAGCGGCCGAAATCCTCGCGCGCGGTGCGCGTGGGCGAGCAGGTGCGCGTGCAGCGCGGCGACGAGGTGTTCGAGATCCAGGTGCTGGGATTGAGCGATACCCGCGGCCCGGCCAGCGTGGCGCAGACCCTGTACCAAGAAAGCGATGCTTCGCGCGAGCGCCGTGCGCAGTTGCGTGCGCAGCGCAGCGCCGAGCGCAACGGCTACCAGGCGCCGGAGGGCAAACCGGACAAGCGCGCGCGGCGGCTGATCCGCGCGCTGGGGGATCTGGACGCGTTGTAGCCGAGTCCGCTGCGCCTGGCCGAGGATCGGTGCGGTTGACCGAGTTGCAGCGACGACCGAATGGTGCCGTGACGTTGCCGAAGGTGGGTGGTGCGCTGGTCGCGTGTTTCGCTCGATGGCCAGTCGCTGCAAGCAACATCAGGCTTCCTCGGCTGCATGCAGTCGGGACTGAAGTCCCTCCCACGACCGGCTTGCGTCCTGGCGAGCGTCGGCGTGCTCATGGCGGTTGACACACCGTGGGAGCGGCTTCAGCCGCGACGCAGGGCGGTCATTCCTCGTCATCCCCATTCGTGCGTTGCCCTCTGCGACAGAGCGTGTGGAGCCGCTGCACTCGCGACAACGCCCCGGCGAGCGGGGCGTTGTCGTCATATGCAACTAGGACAAGCGAGGCGCCGCTGCGGCGCCCCGTCTGCCGTCGTCAGGCGGCCAGGTCGAAGCGATCCAGCTGCATCACCTTGGTCCAGGCGGCGACGAAGTCGCGCACGAACTTCGCCTGCGCGTCGGCGCTGGCGTAGACCTCGGCCACCGCGCGCAGCACCGAGTTGGAGCCGAACACCAGGTCGGCACGGGTGCCGGTCCACTTCACGGCGCCGTTCTTGCGGTCGCGGCCTTCGTAGACGTCCTTCATCTCCGAGGTCGCCTTCCACTCGGTGCCCATGTCCAGCAGGTTGGCGAAGAAGTCGTTGCTGAGCACGCCGGGGCGATCGGTGAACACGCCATGCGCGGACTGGCCGCTGTTGGCGCCGAGCACGCGCAGGCCGCCGACCAGCACGGTCATCTCCGGGGCGGTCAGGGTCAGCAACTGCGCCTTGTCGATCAGCAGGGCTTCGGCCGACAACGCATAACGGCGCCTGGCGTAGTTGCGGAAACCATCGGCGATCGGTTCCAGCACCGCGAACGACTCAACGTCGGTCTGTTCCTGCGAGGCGTCCATGCGGCCCGGCACGAACGGCACCTCGACGATCTGTCCGGCCAGCTTGGCCGCCTGTTCCACCGCGGCGGCGCCGCCGAGCACGATCAGGTCGGCCAGCGAGATCTTCTTGCCGCCGCTCTGCGCGCCGTTGAACTGCGCCTGGATGTCTTCCAGCGTGGCCAGCACCTGTGCCAGCTGCGCCGGCTGGTTGACTTCCCAATCCTTCTGCGGGGCCAGGCGAATGCGCGCACCGTTGGCGCCGCCGCGCATGTCCGAGCCACGGAAGGTGGAGGCCGCGGCCCAGGCGGTGGACACCAGTTGCGCCACGCTCAGCCCGGAGTCGAGCAGGGTCTTCTTCAGTGCGGCGATATCCTGCGCGTCGACCAGCGGGTGGTCCACGGCGGGGATCGGGTCCTGCCACAGCAGTTCTTCGGCCGGCACGTCGGAGCCGAGGTAGCGCGCGCGCGGGCCCATGTCGCGGTGGGTCAGCTTGAACCAGGCGCGGGCGAAGGCGTCGGCGAACTGCTGCGGGTTCTCCAGGAAGCGGCGCGAGATCTTCTCGTAGGCCGGGTCGAAGCGCAGCGCCAGATCGGTGGTGAGCATGGTCGGCAGGTGCTTCTTCGACGGGTCGTGCGCGTCCGGAATCACCGCCTCGGCGTTCTTGGCCACCCACTGGTGGGCGCCGGCCGGGCTCTTGCTCAGTTCCCAGTCGAACTTG
Source organism: Xanthomonas sp. LMG 12462 (assembly GCF_009192885.1). NCBI lineage: Bacteria > Pseudomonadati > Pseudomonadota > Gammaproteobacteria > Lysobacterales > Lysobacteraceae > Xanthomonas > Xanthomonas sp. LMG 12462. The sequence goes on from NZ_NMPP01000005.1 coordinate 65,547, forward strand.
AACAGGTGCTCGAAGAACTCGTTGGTCCACTGCGCCGGCTTGGTGGTCCAGGTGACTTCCAGGCCGCTGGTGATGGTGTCGCCGCCCTTGCCGCTGCCGAAGCTGTTGGACCAGCCCAGGCCCTGGCTTTCCAGGTCGGACGCTTCCGGCTCGGCGCCGACGTGGTCGGCCGGGCCGGCGCCGTGGGTCTTGCCGAAAGTGTGGCCGCCGGCGATCAGCGCCACGGTCTCTTCGTCGTTCATGGCCATGCGGCCGAAGGTGTCGCGGATGTCCTTGGCCGCCAGCAGCGGGTCGGGGTTGCCGTCCGGACCTTCCGGGTTGACGTAGATCAGGCCCATCTGCACCGCGGCCAGCGGGTTTTCCAGGTCGCGGGTGTGGCGCACTTCGCTGTCGTCGTCCTTCACCAGCACGCCGTGCGCCTCGTCCACGCCCGGCGAGCCGTGCGAATACCGCTCGTCGCCGCCCAGCCACTTGGTCTCGCGGCCCCAGTACACGTCCTGGTCCGGCTCCCAGGTGTCGGCGCGGCCGCCGGCGAAGCCGAAGGTCTTGAAGCCCATCGATTCCAGCGCGACGTTGCCGGTGAGGATCAGCAGGTCGGCCCAGGAGATGGCCTGGCCGTACTTCTGCTTGATCGGCCACAGCAGGCGCCGCGCCTTGTCCAGGCTGACGTTGTCCGGCCAGCTGTTGAGCGGAGCGAAACGCTGCTGGCCGCGGCCACCGCCGCCACGGCCGTCGCCGGTGCGGTAGGTGCCGGCGCTATGCCAGGCCATGCGCACGAACAGCGGGCCGTAGTGGCCGAAGTCGGCCGGCCACCAGTCCTGCGAATCGGTCATCAGCGCATGCAGGTCGCGCTTGAGCGCTTCCAGATCGAGTTGCTTGAACGCCTTGGCGTAATCGAACTGCGGGTCCAGCGGGTTGGAACGGGCGGAATGCTGGTTGAGCAGGTCCACGCGCAACTGCTTGGGCCACCAGTCGCGATTGCTGGTGCCGCTGCCGCTGGCAGCCTGGTGGAACGGGCATTTCGATTCGCTGGTCATGGGAGGCTGCCTTGGCTCTTGGTGGACGAGATGGGGTGGCTCGGCGCCGCGATCATACGGCGGCGACACGGTGAAACTGGAGACACGATAGGCGGAAGCCGCGATTTAGAGAATTCGAATTCTTCTAATCAATCGATAGCGTGCAGCTATCGCATCGATGGCGGTGTGCGGTGTGGCCGCGCATCGCGCGCCTGCCCAGCGCTCCCTGCAGTGGCCGCATGCCGCCTGCGTCCGTGACAGGACTCAGTCGACCGGCATCACATCGAAATCGCCGCCCAGCACGCGTTCCAGGCGTCCGCTGCGCCAGCCGCGGACGCTGTCGCGCACCAGCGGCGAAGGCGCGATCCGGTAGCGTCGGCACACCCGCAGTTCGTCCTCGCCGATGGGCGCGCGCCGTGCCTGCCCGGGCAGGTCCGGGGCGACCCGCACCTGCACCGCGAGCCGGCGCAGGGTCGGTTCGTCGGTCTCCTGCTCCTGCACGTGCAGGCCGGCTTCCGCGTCCAGCAACGCCAGCGCCCCGAAGCCGGCGATAGCCAGCCAGGCGCGGCCCTGCTGCGGATCCTGTGCCAGCACCTCCACCCGCATGTTGCGCTGCTCGGCCCAGGCCAGATACATCTGCAGCAGACGTTGCCACCACTGCCGCGCTTCGGCCGGATGCCGGTGCAGCTCGCTGGCGCCGATGCGCAGGTCCAGCAGCGCATCCTGCGGGCGTTGCTCCTGCAGCGCGGTGCTGGCAAGGTGCAGCAGCCACAGCAACTGGGTCAGGCGCGCCACGAACTCGCCGTCGCGCTGGGCGCCGCCGTCCAGCCGCGCGCGCAGGCGCACGGCGGTGGCCAGCGCGCTTTCGATGCGGTCGCGGCGCTCGATCCGGTCCAGCACCTGGAAGCGGCCGGATTGCGACCAGAAATCGCGCTCGCCCATGGCGGCGAAGTCGGCCTCGCGCGCCTGCCGCCAGGCCGGCGTGGCATGCGATTCCTGCAGGCGATGCAAGGCCGCATCCAGGCGCGGCAGGACCGCGCTGTCTGCGTTGGGCGCGTACACCAGGTCGCGCAGATCCGTGGGCGTGGCGGGGTCGACCGCCGCGGGCAAGGCTTCCGGCGGCGGCGGCGCGTCCGCTGCGATGAAGCGCACGTCGAGGCGGTCGCCGGCGCCGCGCACGAACAGGAACTGGTCGCCTTCGGGGGCGCGTTGCTCGACGATGCTGCGTGCCAGGGGCGCGAGCAGATGCTGTTCGATCGCGCGGCGCAGCGGCCGCGCGCCCAGGTCCGGAGTGAAGCCGCGGTCGAGCAGGAACTCGATCGCCGACGGCTCCCATTCCACCGCCCAGGCGCGATTGCGCAGGCCGCGCCGGGTCAGCGTGCGATCCAGTTCCTTGTGCAGGATCTCGCGCATCAGCGCCCGATCCAGCGGGTTGAACAGCACCACTTTGTCGAGCCGGTTGACGAACTCGCGGCGGAAGGTCTCGTACACCGCCTTTTCCACCGCGTTGCGCGAGTAGCCGCCGGCGACGGTGGCGAAGCCGGGGCCGGCGCCGCGGGCCAGCGTGGCGCCGACGTTGCTGGTGAGAATGATGATGCTGTGGCGGAAGTCGGCGGTGTTGCCGTTGCGGTCGCTCAGGCGGGCGTCGTCGAACACCTGCAGGAACAGGTCCCAGACCTTGGGGTGGGCCTTCTCGAACTCGTCCAGCAGCACCACCGAGAACGGCTGCTCGCGGATGCGCGCGATCAGCGTGCGCTGCCCGGCGCTGTCGTCGCCGGTGAGCCGGTACAGCGCGTCCTCGCCCTGGAACTCGCTCATGTCCAGGCGCAGCAGGCGCTCGGGAGTGCCGAACAGCAGTTCGCCCAGTGCCTTGGCCAATTCGGTCTTGCCGGTGCCGGTCGGGCCGGCGAACAGGAACACGCCGATCGGGCGGCGGCTGTCGATCAGCCCGGCCTTGAGCATGGCGATGCGGTCGAGCAGGGTCTCCACCGCCTCGTCCTGGCCCAGCACGCGCTTGCGGAAGAAACGGCGCAGCGTCTCCAGTTCCAGCCGTTGGCGATCGTCGATCACCTCCAGCGGCAGCCCGCTGCGCCTGGCCACCGCCTGCAGCAGGGCATCGTCGTCCAGCGGCAGGCGTGCGTCGTCGCCGTCCTTCGCGGCCTGCAGGGTCTCGTCGAGCAGCTGCAGCAGGCGGCCGGGTTCGTGCTGATCGGGGAAGTACTGCGCGGCGAGGCGTTCGGCTTCGGCCAGGGCGCGCGCGTCGATCACCTCGGTCTGCAGCGCCTGCGCCTGGGCCTGCGCCCACTGTGCGCCGATCTGCGCCAGCGCGGTGGACGCGGCCGGTGCCAGCGTCACCACTTCGAAGCGCGAACGCGTGGTCGGCCGTGCCACCTGCAGCTGCGCCAGTTGCCGCGGCGTGATCTCGCCGATCAGGCGCAACTCACCGCGCTCCAGCGCCGGCAGCACCAGATCGAGGATGCCGCGCGGATCGCGCGAATGCGCGCCCTTGTGCAGCAGGTCGTAGAAGTCCGGCGCGCGCCACAGGGCGCGCTCGCGGTGCAGGACCGCCAGCATCTCGCGGATGCGTCCCTCCAGTTCGCCGATGTAGCTCTGCCCCGCCAGGATCTCCGCAGCGGAGGCCTCGAACACACGCCAGCCTTCGCCGAGCAGGCGTTCGCTGAGCAGGTCGATCAGCACGCTCTTGCCCACGCCGTGCTCGCCGACCAGCAGGACCGGTTGCGGAGGCGTGGTCATCACGTGCTCGTAGGCGCGCTGCAAGGCCGCATCCAGCCCCGGGTGGTGCAGGCGCAGGCGCGCCGGCACCGCGGCGACGACACGGCCGAAGCCGCCGAGCACGCGCTGCTCGCGACGCTGCTTGCGTGCGTCGTGCAGGCGCCGCAGGAACGGCTCCAGCACGGGTTCCTTGAACTGCGCCAGGGTGTCGCCGAGTGCGGTCAGCGCTGCATCGTCGAGTTCGTCGAAATCCACCGGGCGGTCCGCCGGGGCCTTGCTTGCGGCCCACTGCAGATAGGCGCGCAGGCGTTGCCGGAACGGGACGACGTTCCACCACCAGTCGCGTGCGTGGCGCAGCAGCGCGTGCAGATGGTCGGCATCCGGCAGGCGCTGCAGGTAGTCGAACAGGAAGCTCAGCGGATACGAACCCAGGTGCGGGAGCACGTCCAGGATCGCGTCCGCATCCGGGGAGCGGCGTTGCGCCAAGGCCTGCGCTGCCATGCACGGCAGCACGTAGCCTGGGCTGCCCAGCGCCTCGACCAGTTCCTGATGGGAGAACTCCGCGCCCGCCAGCAGCGCCACGCCGTGCTGGAACTGCGGAATCTGTGCCAGATCGGCAGGGCTGTGGATCTGCTCGTCCTGTGCTTCCACCTGCTGGCGCAGCCGCTGCAGATGCTGCGCCGGGGTCTCCTGCGTTGCCTCGGGCGCGGCGTGGTGGTTGTCGCTGGCGTCGGTCGCCGGTGCAGGCCGCTGCGCGGAGGCGCTCCGCCCGAGAGGGCGCGCCAGATGCAACAGCACCGCACCGACGACCACGCCGATGGCGAAAAGGGCAAATTCCATCATCGTCGCCTCAGTCCCGGATGCCGCGACGGCCGCTGCGCGGATGTGGCGCCCGCATGGCACCTGCGATGGTGCAGCGGACCGGGGGGCGTGACGACGTTCGCGAGCGTGGCTGCATGCGTTCCCTCGTTGGATGTAGCCGTCGCGGACGCGTGCGGCCTGTGCTGGTGTGCGCGGCCCCGTTTGCGACGGAGCGGGGCCGCGCGTTCGCCGTCGAGTATAGAAGTCCGTGTTTCCTCCAGGCGACAGCGTCGCTGCGCAGTGCGACACCGATCGGACTGCAGCGCCAGGCGGGCTGCCTGACGCACCAGCGCCTCCCGTTGGCGGCGCCTGCCCACTATCCTGTCGCGATGACCCAACGCGCCACCCGTCTGCTGCGCCTGCTCGACGCCCTGCGCGGGCGACGCCGGCCCGTGGCCGGGGCGCAGCTCGCCGCCGATCTGGGAGTGAGCCTGCGCACGCTGTACCGTGACATCGCCAGCCTGCGCGGGCAGGGCGCCGACATCCTCGGCGACCCGGGCGTGGGCTACGTGCTGCGCCCGGGCTTCCTGCTGCCGGAGTTGAACTTCAGCGAGGACGAGCTGGAAGCGCTGACCCTGGGCGCGCGCTGGGTGGCGAGCCAGGCCGATCCGGAACTGGCGCAGGCCGCGCAGCGCGCCATCACCCGGATCGGGGCGTCGCTGCCGGCGCCGTTGCGGCTGGCGCTGGAGACCAGCGGATTGCTGGTGCCCGCGGCCACGCCCGCGCAGCCGGCGGCACCGTGGCTGCCGGTGCTGCGTCGTGGCATCCGTCTGGAACACGTGCTGCACATGGACTATGCCGATGCCGGCGGCGTCGCCTCGCAACGGCGCATCTGGCCGTTCGCGATGGCCTTCCTGGGCGGTTTCGGCATGATCGCGGCGTGGTGCGAACTGCGCGGCGATTTCCGCCATTTCCGCGCCGACCGGGTGTTGGCGCTGCGCGACGACAGCGAACGCTACCCGACGCGGCGGCATCTGCTGATCCGGCGCTGGCGCGCCGCCACCGGACACGGCGTCGGCTCCTGACAGCAGGTGTCAGCAGGGCACGCGCAGACTGCGTGGCGTCCACCACGGAGTCCGACCATGTCCCACGATCTTGTGCTCTACACCCACCCCATGTCGCGCGGCCGCATCGCGCGCTGGATGCTCGAAGAAACCGGCCTGCCGTACCGCGCGCAGATCCTCGACTACGGCACCGGCATGAAGACGCCGGCGTATCTGGCGATCAACCCGATGGGCAAGGTGCCGGCGCTGGTCCACGGCACCACCACCGTCACCGAGAACGCGGCGATCTGCGCCTACCTGGCCGACCTGGTGCCGGAGCGGCAACTGGCGCCGCCGCTTGGATCGCCGGCGCGTGGCGATTACTACCGCTGGCTGTTCCTGCTGGCCGGCCCGGCCGAGGCGTTCCTGACCGCCAGGCAGCACGGCACGCTGGCCCCGGCGCACAGCGCGGGCTACGGCCATGGCGAGGATCTGCTGGACATGCTGGAGCAGGGCGTCGCCGGTCGCGAGCACCTGGCCGGCGATCGCTTCAGCGCGGCCGACCTCTATGCCGCGGCGTTTCTCGGCTTCTACACGCGCATCGGTGTGCTGCAGGCGCGGCCGGCGTTTGTCGCCTTCGTGCAGCGGCACATGGCGCGCCCGGCGGCGCAGCGTGCCGCGGCCATCGACGATGCGTTGCTGGCGGCGCATCCGAACCCGTTCATGCCGCGCCCGAACGCCGTGCCGGCGAGCGCTTAGCGGGAGGTGGGATGACTGGTGGTTGGGTGTGCCGTGCGGGCGGACGCTCACCCCAACCCCTCTCCCGGTGGGAGAGGGGCTCTAGCGCTTCCCTTCTCCCCTTGGGAGAAGGTGCCCCGAAGGGGCGGATGAGGGTGCGGGCGCAGCCTCGTGCAACCTGACACTGCGAGACGCTTCGCGCCGAACCCTCACCCCAACCCCTCTCCCGGTGGGAGAGGGGCTTCGGCGCTTCCCTTCTCCCGCCGGGACCATGGCCCCCTTTTTGGGAGAAGGTGCCCCGAAGGGGCGGATGAGGGTACGGGCGCAGCCTCGTGCGTCCTGACGCGGCGAGACGCTTCGCGCCGGACCCTCACCCCAACCCCTCTCCCGGTGGGAGAGGGGCTCTAGCGCTTTCCTTCTCCCCTTGGGAGAAGGTGCCCCGCAGGGGCGGATGAGGGTGCGTGCGTAGCCTCGTGCGTCCTGGCGCTGCGAGACGCTTCGCGCCGAACCCTCACCCCAACCCCTCTCCCGGGGGGAGAGGGGCTCTAGCGCTTCCCTTCTCCCACTGGGAGAAGGTGCCCCGAAGGGGCGGATGAGGGTGCGGGCGCAGCCTCGTGTGTCCTGGCGCTGCGAGACGCTTCGCGCCGAACCCTCACCCCAACCCCTCTCCCGATGGGAGAGGGGTTGAATCGCAGGCCGCCTACAGCAGCGACTTGAGCCGGTACAGCGCTTCCAGCGCCTGCTTGGGCGTGAGTTCGTCCGGATCCAGTGCGGCCAGCGCTTCCTGCGCGGCGGAGGGCGTGGCCGCGAACAGGCCGAACTGCTGCGGTGCGTCCAGCGCCTGCGGCGCCATCTGCGAGGCGTGGCTCTCGCCGCCGCGTTGCTCCAGTTCCGCCAGGCGTCGCCGTGCCTGCGCCACGGTGGTCCGGGGCAGGCCGGCCAGCGCCGCCACCTGCAGGCCGAAGCTGCGGTTGGCCGGGCCGTCCTTGACCGCATGCATGAACACCAGGCGGTCGCCGTGTTCGACCGCGTCCAGGTGCACGTTGGCGATGCCGCTGGCGCCGCCTTCGACCGATTCGTCGGCCAGTGCGGTCAACTCGAAATAGTGCGTGGCGAACAGCGTGTAGCAGCGGTTGTGGTGGGCGAGGTGACGCGCCACCGCGTCGGCCAGCGCCAGGCCGTCGTAGGTGGAGGTGCCGCGGCCGATCTCGTCCATCAGCACCAGCGACTGCGCGGTGGCGTGGTGCAGGATGTAGCTGGTTTCGGCCATTTCGACCATGAAGGTCGATTGGCCGCGCGCCAGGTCGTCGCCGGCGCCGATGCGGGTGAGGATGCGGTCGATCGGGCCGATCACCGCGCGCCGCGCCGGCACGTAGCTGCCGATGTGCGCGAGCAGCACGATCAGCGCGTTCTGGCGCATGTAGGTCGATTTACCACCCATGTTCGGGCCGGTGATCACCAGCATGCGGCGGTCGGGGTGCAGGTCCAGGTCGTTCGGCTCGAACGGCTGCTCGCGCACCGCTTCCACCACCGGGTGGCGGCCGCGTTCGATGCGCAGGCACGCACCGGTCTCCAGTTCCGGCGGGGTCCAGTCCAGCGCCTGTGCGCGTTCGGCGAAGCCGGCCAGCACGTCCAGTTCGCTGAGCGCGGCGGCGGCGCGCTTGAGCGGCTCCAGGCGCTCGCCCAGCGTGTCCAGCAGGCCTTCGTAGAGCAGCTTCTCGCGCGACAACGCGCGCTCGCGCGCCGACAGCACCTTGTCCTCGAAGTTCTTCAGTTCCTCGGTGATGTAGCGTTCGGCGTTGGTCAGGGTCTGGCGCCGGCTGTAGTGCACCGGCGCCTTGTCGGCCTGGCCCTTGCTGATCTCGATGTAGTAACCATGCACGCGGTTGTAGCCGACCTTCAGCGTGGTGATGCCGCTGTTGGCGCGTTCGCGCGCTTCCAGGTCGATCAGGAACTGGTCGGCGTTGGTGCTGAGCCGGCGCAGCTCGTCCAGTTCGGCGTCGTAGTCGGCAGCGATGACGCCGCCGTCGCTGAGCTTGAGCGGCGGCTGCTCGGCGATCGCCGACGCCAGCAGGTGCGCGATCTCGTCGTACTGGCCCAGCTCCGCCGCCAGCGCGGCCAGTCGCGGCGAATCCAGCGGCGCCAGGATCGCGCGCACCTTCGGCAGCAGGCCCAGGCCGTCGCGCAGGGTGGAGAAGTCGCGTGGGCGTGCCGAGCGCAGGGCGACGCGGGTGAGGATGCGTTCGACGTCGCCGAGCGCGCGGAACGCCTCACGCAGGTCGGCGTCGGCGCCGCGGTCGATCAGCGTGCCGACCGCGTGGTGGCGCTGCACCAGCACCTCGCGCAGGCGCAGCGGACGGTGCAGCCAGCGCCGCAGCAGGCGCCCGCCCATCGGCGTGACCGTGCTGTCGAGCACGCCGAGCAGGGTGTTGCGGGTGTCGCCATCGACGCGCGTGTCAAGCTCCAGGTGGCGGCGGGTGGCCGCGTTCATCGCGATCGCCTCGCCGGCGGTCTCCATCGCGATCGCGGTCAGGTGCGGCAGGCGCTGTTTCTGGGTTTCCTCCACGTAGCCGAGCAGGGCGCCGGCGGCGGCGGTCGCGCGAGGCTTGTCGTCGATGCCGAAGCCGCTCAGATCGTGCAACTGGAAGAACGCCAGCAACTGGCGGCGGCCGCTGTCGGCATCGAACAGCCACGGCGGCCGGCGGCGCACGCCGCGGCGCTCGCGCAGGAACTCCGGCCACTGGTCCTCGTCGGGCACCAGCAGTTCGGCCGGCTCCAGCCGCGCCAGTTCCGCCTCCAGCGCGTCCTCGCTGTCGACCTCGTTGACCAGGAAGCGGCCGCCGGCCAGGTCGGCCCAGGCCAGGCCGTAGCCGTGCTTGTTGCGTGCGATGGCCATCAGCAAGGTGTCGCGGCGCTCGTCCAGCAAGGCCTCGTCGGTCACCGTGCCGGGGGTGACGATGCGCACCACCTTGCGCTCGACCAAGCCTTTGGCCAGCGCCGGATCGCCGATCTGCTCGCAGATCGCCACCGATTCGCCCAGCGCCACCAGCCGCGCCAGATAGCCCTCGTAGGCATGCACCGGCACCCCGGCCATCGGAATCGGCGCACCGCCGGAACTGCCGCGCTGGGTCAGGGTGATGTCCAGCAGCCGCGCGGCCTTGCGCGCGTCGTCGTAGAACAGTTCGTAGAAATCGCCCATGCGGAAGAACAGCAGCAGGTCCGGGTACTCGGACTTTGCGGCGAAGAACTGTTTCATCAGCGGGGTGTGCTCCGCTGCGCTTCCAGGAACGTGGGTCTTTTCTCGATTCTGCATCTGATTCAGTGACTTAATGAGTTTCGGGGTGACTGTCTGTGGACAAGTATGGACGGGTGCCGGCAGCAAATGACAGCGCGGCGCGGCGCCAGCCCGGTGCGTGGTTCGATGCGCCACCTGCCGATCCACGGTGCAACGTCGGGGCCGCACCGTTTCCACGGGCAACGGCAGGAAGGCCAAGCGCGAGACAGCGAATGTCCGGTGCGCACGCAGTATGTGCAATGCCGAGTCCGCAGCAACTGCGTGCGAGTCGTCTCGGCGCCAACTGCAATTGTCCGTAAAAAAGTGGATCGGCGACAGCACGCAGTGCAATTCCCGAGCATGCGGCGGAGGACCGGCCACACGGTGACGCTGTGTCCGTTGAACGACCGTGTGTCGCTTCGGGCAGGACTGTTTCGCCGTTGGAAAAGCTAAGATCCGAGCTTGTGTAGAGCCGGAGGCGTCCATGATCGATCGTCGTACCTTTCTTGCCACGGGGGTCGTGGCCGTCGCCGCGGGCTTCAGCGCATCCGCCGCCCAGATCGTGGCCGCGCCGCGCCCGAAAGGGCCGGCACCGTGGGGCGCCGTGCCAAGCGCGCGGCAGCTGCGGTGGCACCGGTGGGAGCAATACGCCTTCGTGCATTTTGCGATGAACACCTTCACCGACAAGGAATGGGGTTACGGCGACGAAGATCCGCGCAGATTCGATCCCAGCGATTTCTCCGCCGATCAGATCGTCGCCGCGGCCAAGGCGGGCAACCTCAAGGGGATCATCTTCACCGCCAAGCACCACGATGGCTTCTGCCTGTGGCCGACGCGCCTGACCGAGCATTGCATTCGCAATTCGCCCTACAAGAACGGCAAGGGCGACATCGTCGGCGAAATGGCCGCGGCGTGCCGGCGTGCCGGCCTGGCCTTCGGCATCTATCTCTCTCCCTGGGATCGCAACCACGCCGAGTATGGCCGTCCCGGCTATCTCGACTATTTCCGCAAGCAGATCGTCGAGCTGTGCACGGGTTATGGCGACCTGTTCGAGTTCTGGTTCGACGGCGCCAACGGTGGCGACGGTTACTACGGCGGAGCGCGCGAAACCCGCAAGATCGATGCCCCCGCCTACTACAACTGGCCGCGGATGATCGAGCTGGTCCACCAACACCAGCCGATGGCCTGCACCTTCGATCCGCTGGGCGCAGATATCCGTTGGGTCGGCAACGAAGAGGGCGTGGCCGGCGATCCGTGCTGGCCGACCATGCCCAATGCGCCTTACACGCAGGAAAACGGCAACGCCGGCGTGCGGGGCGGGGCGCTGTGGTGGCCTGCGGAAACCAACACCTCGATCCGCCCGGGCTGGTTCTACCATGCCGACGAAGACGGCAAGGTGCGCAGCCCGGAGAATCTGGTGCGCTACTTCGATACCTCGGTCGCACGCGGCACCAACATGAACCTCAATCTTCCGCCGGACCGACGCGGCCGCATCGCCGACCACGACGTCGCGGTGTTGAAGAGCTTCGGCGATGCGATCCGCGCCAGCTTCGCCATCGATCTGGCCAAGGGCGCCAAGGCCAGCGCCAACGCGTCGCGCGGTCCGGGGTTCGAGCCGGAGCGTGTGCTCGACCGCCAGCCGGACAGCTACTGGTCCACGCCGGACGACGTCACCACGCCGACGCTGTCGCTGGAACTGTCGGCGGCGCGCAGCTTCGACCTGATCCGGCTGCGCGAATACCTGCCGCTGGGCGTGCGCGTCACCCGCTTCGCGGTCGACGCCGAGGTAGATGGGCAGTGGCAGCGCTTGGCCGAAGCGCAATGCATCGGCGCGCAGCGGATCCTGCGGCTCGATCGTCCGATCGCCGCGCGCCGTGTGCGCCTGCGTGTGCTCGAGGCGCCTGTCTGTCCGGCGATCAGCGAATTCGCGCTGTTCCGCGCGGTGGCGCCCGTTGCGGTCGCGCGGCCCACGACGAACGCGCCGGACGTGCTGTCCACCGCGGGTTGGCGCATCGTCGCGGCCAGCGCGCCGGGAGCGGAGAAGTTGCTCGACGACGATGCCGGCACGATCTGGGTCGTGCCCGCTCCCACGCCGGGCCATCCCGTGCAGGTGACCATCGACCTGGGTGCGCTGCGCCAGGTCGCCGGCTTCAGCCTCACCCCCTCGCGCACGGTGATGAACGGTGCGGCGCCGCCGAAGGGCTATCGCGCCGAAAGCAGCGAGGATGGCCAGCACTGGCAGCCGGCCGGTGGCGGCGAGTTGTCCAATATCGCCTACGCGCTCTCGACCCAGCGGCTGAATTTCCCCGAGGTCCGGCAGATCCGTTACCTGCGGCTGTCGTTCGCCGAAACAGCGCTGCCCGCGGAGCGGCTGGCGATCGCCGGGATCGGTGCCTTGTCGCGCTTGCGGTGAGGGCTGGCGCTCCCTCGCCGCGATGCGCGGTGGGGGAGCGTGCATCGCCGGGGCGATGCAGCGTCGTGGCTGCGGCGACGCTGGCGAGGCGTCGTAGATCGGCTTCGGAATGACGCGTCAGCGGCTTCGCTTCATTGTGCGTCGCGCGTGTGCCGACCACGGCTTGGGCGGGCGCAGCTGGCGCGCCAGCGCCGCGTAGGAGCACCGAGTCGGGAGCGCATGACGATGGTGCCGCGCAGCTCCTTGAAAGCGCGCCCCCGCCTCAGGCGACGAACGGCCGCGGCCTGGTGCGCACACTCTTCAGCGCCAGCCGCGCAGGCACCAATCCGGGCGCGGTCGCTTCCAGTGTCAGCGTGCCGGCATCGCGCGTGGTCTGCAGCAAGGCCATGCACAGGCCGTTGAAGGCGCGGCGCTGATCGGCCTTGTCGGGTTCGTGGCTGGACGGGTCACCGTTGCCCACGCCGATCAGGCGGCCGGGGCCGCGGACGGCGAAGCGCACGGCGTCGCTGGCGGTGGGCACGACGCGGCCCTTGGCGTCGACGATCTCCACCGCGACCACGGCCACGTCCTCGGCGTCGGCCAGCAGATTCGCCCGTTCGCAGCGCAGGCGCACCGCGGCCGGGGCGCCCACGGTCTCGCGGCGCTGCGTCAGCACCTGCTTGCCGTCGCGGTAGCCGCGCGCTTCGATGCGGCCCGGTGCGTAGCGCACGCGCCACTCGACGTGGCCGTAGGCCGGCACCTGCTGCAGGCCCTGGCTGACGCCGTTGACCAGCAGTTCCACCGCGTCCAGGTTGCTGTGGCACCAGACGTCGACCATGCCGTTGTCGCGCTCGTCCAGCAGGCCGTCCCAGTTCCAGTGCGGGAACAGGTGCAGCACCGGCGCGGCGGTCCATTGCGCGCGGTAGTACCAGTAGTTGTCCTTGGGGAAACCGCAACTGTCGAGGATGCCGAACTGCGAGGCCACGTTCGGCCAGCGGTTGTACGGGGTCGGCTCGCCGCGGTAGTCGAAGCCGGTCCAGACGAAGCCGCCGGCGATGTACGGGCGCTGCGCGACGTAGCTCCACCAGGCTTCGGCGCTGCTGGCCCACCAGGGGTAGTCGAGGTCGTAGGCGCGGGCGTAGCCGCGCACGTCGTCGGTGCGGTAGTTGCCGCGCACGCCGACGGTGCTGCCGGTTTCGCTGCCGTAGACCGGGATCTGCGGATGGCGCGCGTGGAAGGCGTCCATCTGCGTGGTGCGGTAGTTGAAGCCGACCACGTCCACGACCTGGCCGACGCCGTCGTCGAAGCCCTTGTCCATGGCGAAGGTGGTGGGGCGGCTCGGATCCAGGCGCCGCACCAGGCGCTGCATGCGCGCGACGATGCGCGCGCCGCGCGCGGTCACCATCTGCGGCTCTTCGTTGCCCAGCGACCACAGCATCACGCAGGGATGGTTGCGGCCGCGCCGCACCATCGACGTCAGTTCGGCCATGGCCTCGTCGTCGGAGGACATGCGCCGGGTCTCGTCGATCAGCAGCAGGCCCAGCCGGTCGCACAGCTCCAGCACCGCCGGCGAGGCCGGGTTGTGCGCGCTGCGGTAGGCGTTGCAGCCCATCGACTTGAGCTGGCGCAGGCGCCATTCGTGCAGGCGGTCGGGAATGGCGGTGCCGACGCCGGCATGGTCCTGGTGGTTGTTGGTGCCGTGCAGCTTGTAGGCCGCGCCATTGAGCAGCAGGCCGCGCTGCGGATCGAACTGCAGGCGGCGCACGCCGAAGCGGGTGGTGGTCGCGTCGCAGGTGCGGCCGTCGCCGAGCAGGCGCGTGGACAGCGTGTAGCGTTGCGGGTTCTCCGGCGACCACGGCGCGGGCGTGCCCAGGTCCAGGGTCTGCTGCACGCGCTGCACTACGCCGGGCTCGACCGTGATCGGCGCGGAACTGGCCTGCGCGACGATGCGCCCGTCCGGTGCGCGGATCACCGAGACCACACTGCACTGCCGCGGCGTCGCGCCGCGGTTGCCGAGTTCGGTCTCCACCAGCGCCTGCGCGTCGCCGCCGTCCCAGGCGCTGCGCACGTACACACCGTCCATCGGCACGTGCAGCGCGTCGGTGGTGCGCAGCCAGACGTGGCGGTAGATGCCGGCGCCCTCGTAGAACCAGCCTTCGCCGAGCGTGGCGTCCACGCGCACGGCGATGATGTTTTCGGCGCCGTAGTCGAGCACGTCGCTGAGATCGACGTCGAAGCCGCAGTAGCCGCTGCTGTTGCGGCCGACGATGTGGCCGTTGCAGAACACGATGCAGTCGCGGAACACACCGTCGAATTCCAGGCTGATCCGCTTGCCCAGGTCTTCCGCCGGAATCTCCAGCACGCGCCGGTACCAGCCGATGCTGGTCTGTGGATCGGTGCGGCCCAGCGGCGTGTAGCCGTGCGCGGCGGCCGGGTCTTCGCCGTTGACCAGGGTGGAGGTCGGGTCCTGGCGCGGCGGCAGCGCCACCGCCCAGTCGTGCGGCAGGTCGATGCGTTCCCAGGCGCTGTCGTCGAAGGCGAGCAGGGCGGCGTCGGCAGTGTCCTTGCCGGCCTTGGCGTAGGTGCGCTGGAAGGTGCCGAAGTTGAAGTCGCGCGCCGGGTCGTCGGCGTGACCGAGATGGAAGCGCCAGCCGCCATCGCACAGCAGGCGCTGGCGCGGTGCGTCGTCGTCCAGGTCCAGCGAGAGCGGCGCAATGGCGGTGCTACCAGCCGGCGTGGCGGCGAGCGCGGCCGGCGCCAGCGCCGCGGCCGCGCCGGGCACCGCCACCTGCACGCCGCCGGCGACCAGCGAGCGCAGCAGGTCGCGGCGGCTCAGTTCGATCATGGCTGCGCGTCCTGCGCCGGCGCGGCACGCTTGCCGGTCGTCGTGGCCGGCGCCGGTCGGTAGGCGTGCTGCATGAAGCCGATGCCGGGCAGCAGTTCGTTGCCGTGGCGGAAATCGAAGAAGCTGGCGTTCTCCCAGGAGGAGCCGACGCCCCAGCGCGTCTTGCACTGGTTGCTGGTCCAGGCCGGTTCCCAGTACACGACACCGCTGCCGCCGTTGTCGACCACCAGTTGGGTGAGGTCGACCAGGTAGTTCAACTGGCCTTGCGGCGTCGCCGGGTAGCCCTTGATCAGCGAGTCGGCGCCGAGCAGGTTGGGCGAGGGGTCGCCGCTTTCCAGCGTCCACGGATAGGCGGTCTCCACCACCATCACCTCGGCCGGATAGCGCTGGCGCAGGCGCTTGATGGTGGCGCCGAGCTGGTCCATGGTCTCGCGCGACCACTTGCGGTAGTAGCTGATGCCGATGAAGTCGAAGTCGCGCACGCCGGCCTTGGCGGCGTCGGCGAACCACGGCTCCACGTTCTCCGGCTGGGCGATGTGCAGCATCACCTTGGGCTTGATCGTCGAGCGCGCGCCGGCATCGCGCACCGCCTGGATGCCGGCGTTGAACAGCTTGGCGTTGCGGGTCCAGTCGATCGGCCGGCGCTTGTCCCAGGGCTGGCTGTCCATCAGGTCGGAATTGCTTTCGTTGCCCACCTGCACCAGTTCCGGCATCAGCCCGGCGCGGTCCAGCGCGCTGAGCGTGTCGTAGGTGAAGCCGTACAGCGTGCGCGCCAGTTCGTCCTGGTCGGTGATGTTGGCCCAGGCCTTGGGGATCAGTTGCTTCTCGCCGTCGGCCCAGTCGTCCGAGTAGTGGAAGTCCAGCAGCACCTGCATGCCCTGCGCGCGCGCGCGGCGGATGGTCTTCTTGACGTCGCTCAGATCGCTGTAGCGCGTCCAGCGCGCATCGTTCCACAGGCGCACGCGCACCAGGTTGGCACCGTGCGCATGGAACAGCTCGAACGGGTCGCGCACCGCGCCGTGGTCGCGGTACTGCACCCCGCAATCCTCCATCTCGTTGACGTAGGACAGGTCGGCGCCGAGGTACAGCGTGCCGGCGCCGGCCAGGGGCGCGGCGAGGGCGGTGGCGAGAGCCAGCGCGAGCGCCGGCAGCCAGGTGCGTCTGGATCGCATGCGGGTCTCCACCGGCTCAGAACGTGTAGGTCGCTTCCAGGGCGAAGCGGCGGCCGAACAGCTGGTAGCCGCCATCGTCCTGGTTGGCGAGCCGGTTGCGCTTGTTGTCGCTGTAGGCGCGCAACGGTTCGTTGGTCAGGTTGCCGACCTGGAACTTGAAGCCCAGGTGCTCGCTGTAGCGCCACGCCAGGCTCAGGTCCACCGTGCCTTCGCTCTCCAGTCGCGCCAGCCGCGCCGCGTTCCAGCCGTACACCACGGTGTAGGGGCTGTGGTACTTGTAGCCGATCCGCGCTTCGAACTTGCTGTTGTTGTACCAGAGGTCCAGCGTGCCGGTGTTGCGCGCCAGGCCGCTGAGCGGCAGCGGATTGTCCGCCGGCGAGAACTCGTGCAGGTTGGATTCCACGTACGAGTAGTTCGAGTAGATGCCGAAGTTCTCCATGTGCGGGATGAAGAAGAACGGGGTCTGGAAGGTCAGCTCGGCACCGTTGATGTAGCCGCCGCCGCCATTGAACGGACCGCTGATCAGGTAGTCGCGGCCGTCGATGGTCTCGTGCTGGGTCTTGTAGCCGATGCTCGAATCCACCCACTTGCGGTACAGCGCCAGCGCCGCCAGCGCTTCCTTGTGGAAGTACCACTCGTAGGACAGGTCGAGTTGGGTGGCGCGGAACGGATTGAGCTGCGGGTTGCCGCCGCTGCCGGTGAGCTGGCCGACGGTGGTGTTGGGGTCGTCGAGCGCGCGCCCGGTGCGCAGTTCGTCCAGCGGCGGCCGCGCCATCACCTTGGCCACCGACACGCGCAGGATGCGCTCGGGGTCGATCAGGAAATTGACCGTGGCGCTGGGCAGCACGTCGGTGTAGGTCTTGCCGGCGCTGCTCGGCTGCACCACGCCGCCGACGGTGTCGTAGCCGTGGCTGTCGGTGTCGGTGTGGACCACGCGCACGCCGGCGTTGCCGGTGACGTCGACGCCGAACCACTGCGAACTGAACACCGCCTTGGCGAAGGCCTCGCGCACGTTCTCCTCGACGTTCCAGTGGTCCAGGCGCTGCTCGGTGGCCAGGCTGGGATCGAAGCCGCCGAAGCCGAGCTTGGCGATCGCGTCCAGGTCGCCGCCGGTCAGGGTCGGTACGTTCAGGTCCGGCATCGTCACCGGGTAGATCAGGTTCTGGTAGGCCGAGATCGGCTGGCTGTAGCCCGACTGGAAGCTGGTGAAATGGCGGTTCTGTTTCTCGCGGCGTGACGCGCGCGCGCCGAATTCCAGCGCGGTGACCGGGGAATCCTCGATCGCGCGGCTGGCGCTCAGCGCCAGCGCGGCGATGCGGTCGCGCAGCGCCTGCGGCTCGGTCTGGCCGCTGATGCCCCATTCCGGCGCGTCGGAACTGGTGCTGATGGTGGGGGTGACGCCGTGGCGGAAGTCGAACGACACCGTGTCCGGGTTGCTGCCGAAGCGCACCGCGCGCCAGTCGTTGTCGCGCTTGGCCTGCGAGAACGACAGGTCGCTGCCCAGCGTCCACACGTCGCCGCGCCACTTGGCGTTGAGGCCGCCGGCTGCCAGCGTCTTGACCTCGTCGTAGCGGGCCACGACGTGGTCCACCTGCAGCTTGGAATTGGCCAGGGTGCCGGCGACCACGTCGCCATCGACGATGGTGTAGGACGAGCCAGGCGTGGTGTACGGATTGCTGGCCGAGTAGATGCTGTAGCCGAGGTTGTTGAACCAGTTCTGGCGCTGGTCCTCGTCGATGCGGATGCGCGAGTACAGGCCGTCGAGCTTGAGTTCCAGGTTGCCCGAGCGCCACTGCACGGTGCCCATGGCGCCAGTGCGGGTCTGCTCGGTCAGCTTGAGCTGGTCGGCCGCGCCCCAGGGGGTGTAGTCGACCTTGCCGTCGCCATCCACATCGCGTGCGTTGCTGTCGTCGGTGTAGCCCCAGGTGCCGATCGAGACGCCGGCGTTCTTCTGCTTCTGGTAGGTGGCGCCGAGCGCGACCGCCAGGTTGTCGTTGATGCGGTGGATCCAGCTCGCGCCCAGGCGCTGGCCCCACGGCGAGTAGTCGCGCGCGTCCTTGGCCTCGTCGTAGTAGACCGGGCCGCCGGTGGCGACGAAGGTCGGGCCGGTGTGGTCGAGCGGGTTGATCGTGGAGATGTCCACGGTGGCGGCGATGCCGCCGGCGATCAGGTCCGCCGACGGAGTCTTGTAGACCTTGACGGTGGAGACGATCTCGGTGGGGAAGACTTCCCAGCGCACCGCGCGGTTGGGTTCGGAGGAGGCGATCTCGCGGCCGTTGACCGTGCCCATGGTCATGCGTGGGCCGAGGCCGCGCACGGTGGCCAGGCTTTCGTTGCCGCGGTCGCGGGTGCCGTTGACGCCGGGCAGGCGCACCAGCGCCTCGGCCACGGTGACGTTGGGCATCTGCCCCATGTTGTCGGCGGAGATGACTTCCACCACGTGGTCGTCGAGCTGCTTGGCCTGCACCGCCTGTTCCAGGCTGGCGCGCTGGCCGACCACCATCACGTTGTCCAGGGTGACCGGTTGCTGGCCGGTCGTGGCATCGGGCTTGGCGGGTTGCGCGGCGGCCAGATCGGCGCTGGTGCTCTGCGCGTGCGCGGCGAAGCTGCCGGACAGGGCCAGGACGATGGCCGCGCCCAGCAGGGTGCGGGCGGCAGGGCGGTGCGCGCGCCGGCCGACCGGGCGACGGGACTGTTCCAAAGGCATTTTTGTTCCCTCCCAGGACAAAAAGTGACCGAGCAAGTTGGCGTGGGCCGGAAAACCCGGTCCTGGAGGCATCGGCAGGGCGTCATGCAGGGCTGCAGGCTGTCCCGATCGCTGTCCTCGATGGCGTGTCTGTCGACGTGGCGGGGCGTGCGTGGCATGTCCGCTGGCGGCGCCGCGGACATTCCCCTTCCGCTGCCTTGGCGCGCGAGAGACCGGAAACGAGGATAGAAGCGACAGGCATTCCATTCCAATGAAGCATTTGCCGAGGGCTATCTCGTTTTGGAATGGATATCGCGCGCCGCGTCTACCGTCGCCCACGCGAGGCTCAGGCCGCGGTGGATGGGGCCTGCAAGTCCAGCAGAGCGGCTGCCGCCGCACCCAGGCTGCGTTCGCGGTGGCGCAGGGCATGGAAGGTGCGTTCGCCCAGGGCCACGGCGAGGGGCTGCAGGCGGCCGCTCTCCAGCCACGGCGCCGCGGCCAGCTGCGAGATCGCCGCCAGGCTGCGCCCGGCCTGCACCGCCGACAGCACCGCTTCGTTGGAGGGCAGGGACAGCGCCACACGCAGGCGCTCCGGGCCGATGCCGGCATCGCGCAGCGCCGCCTCGAACGCCGAGCGCGTGCCCGAGCCGGGTTCGCGCATGATCCAGGTGCTGTCGGCGACCAGTCGTGCCAGCCCGGGGCGGCGACGCCCCGCCAACGGATGGTCCGGCGCGGCGACCACGCGCAGCCGGTCGTGGCCCAGCGGCGAACTCAGCAGTTCCGCGGCCTGCACGCGGCCCTCGACGAAGCCCAGTTCGGCGCGTCCCTCGCGCACCGCGCGCGCCACGCTGTCGGTGTTGCCCACGCTCAGGCGGATCTCGATCTGCGGATAGCGCGCATGGAACGCCATCAGCCGGGTCGGCAACCAGTAGCTGGCCACGGTCTGGCTGGCGTGCAGATCGAGGGTGCCGCGCAGCACGCCGCGCCACTCGCTCAGCGCCAGTTCGGCCGCACGGCTGCGCGCCAGGATCGCCTTGGCGTCCTCACAGAACGCCGCACCGGCCGCGGTCAGCACCAGGCCGCGACCGACACGGTCGAACAGAGCCACCCCGTACTGCTGCTCCAACGCCTTGATCGCGGCACTGGCGGCCGAGGGCGTGCGGTGCGCGGCCTGCGCACCCTGAGTCAGGTGCTGGCGCTCGGCCACCGCCACGAACAGGGCGAGTTGTTCCAGGGTCATGGGGCAACCGTTCGGAGTGAGCGAATGAAGTGTGCACAATTATGCGATGGATCGGAACGGTCTGCGGGCGCAATCTGCCGCCACTCGATCCGGATCGCTGCCATGCGCACCCAACCGCACAGACCTTCCAGCTTGCTGCCCGGCCTGGCCCTGGCCATCGCGGTGGCGGCGCTGGCCTGGCTGGCCGAGTGCGCGCAACTGCAGTGGCTGGGCCGGCGCTGGATCGACGCGCTGGTGTTCGCGATCGTGCTCGGCACCTTGCTGCGCACGGCGTGGCGCCTGCCGCCGTCCACGCACGCCGGCATCGCCTTCGCCGCCAAGCTGCCGCTGGAACTGGCCATCGTGCTGCTCGGCGCCTCGGTCGGCATCGGCGCCATCGGCGCGGCCGGCGGTCTGTTGCTGGGCGCCATCGCCGCGGTGGTGCTGCTGGCGATCGCCATCGGCTACGGCATCGGTCGCGCGCTGGGCTTGCCGTCGCGGCTGGCCACGCTGGTCGCGTGCGGCAATGCGATCTGCGGCAATTCGGCGATCGTGGCGGCGGCGCCGGTGATCGACGCCGACTCCGAGGATGTCGCTGCAGCGATCGCCTTCACCGCTGCGCTGGGCGTGCTGGTGGTGTTGCTGTTGCCGCTGGCGGTGCCCGTGCTGGGCCTGGACCAGCGCCGCTACGGCATCCTCGCCGGCCTGACCGTGTACGCGGTGCCGCAGGTGCTGGCGGCGACCGTGCCGGTGGGCGCGCTGAGCGCGCAGGTGGGGGCGCTGGTCAAGCTGATGCGGGTGCTGATGCTCGGGCCGGTGATGCTGCTGCTGGGGCTGGTCCGTGGTGGATCGCCGACGCAGCGGCGCCCGGCGCACGCGCTGGTGCCGTGGTTCGTGTTCGGCTTCGTCGGCATGATGGGCCTGCGCGCGCTGGGCGTGCTGCCGGCGTTGCTCATCGAAGCGGCGCAGTCGCTGTCGCTGCTGTTCACCCTGGTGGCGATGGCCGCGTTGGGCCTGTCGGTGAATCTGCGCACGGTGCTTGCGTCCGGCGGCCGCGTCTTGGCGGCCGGCACGCTCTCGCTGCTGGCGCTGGCCAGCCTCAGCGTGTTGCTGCTGCGCTGGTTGCCGTAGGCGCGGGCGCCGCAGTCCACGTGCATCTGCAGCATTTCGCATCGTCTGCACCCACGTTCAACCAAGCGCTCACGAAAGGCCGCGGAGCATGGCGATACCCGCCAAGCAAAGGACATTGTCATGCGTCATTCCCGATCCGCGTTCTCTCTGGCGCTGATGTCGGTTATCGGCGTGGGTCTCGCTCATGCGCAGACCGATACGTCCGGCCAGGCCGGCAGTACCGATCCCGGCGCCATGCAGCAGCAAACGCCGTCGACCTCTGCCGCGCAGACGTCGACCGGCATGCAGGGCGCGCAAGGCGCGCGCGCGTCCGCGCTCAACGAAAAGCAGGCGCTCGGCGTGTTGTCGGCGATCAACACCAGCGAGGTCAACGCCGGCAACCTGGCCTTGCAGAAGCAGGTCAAGGGCCCGGTGCGCGACTACGCCATGCTGATGGTCAAGGAGCACTCGGACAACAACGCCAAGATCGCGCCGTGGGGTCCTGATGCGAAGGCCGCGCCAGCGCAGCAGCAGATGCAGCAGGCCAAGGCGGAGGCCGGCAAGCTGCAGGCCCTGGACGGCGATCGCTTCGAGCAGGCCTACGTCATGGCGATGGTCAAGGATCACCAGGCCGCCCTGCAGATGCTCGACAGCACCCTGATCCCTGCCGCGAAGACCCCGGACGTGGCCGCGCATCTGCGCACCACGCGCACGCACGTGGCCGAGCACCTGGCCAAGGCGCAGCAGTTGCAGAGCGCTGGCGCGCCATCGGCTGCGCCGGCCCGTTGAGCGTCGTGCGGGTCTCGGCCGCCATGCCGAGATCCGCGCTTTCATGAGTCGCGTGCGAGGGAGCTTCTCAAGCCTTTTCCTTGGCGAGAGTGTGGCAGGGCAGGTAGCGACCAGACTTCATGACCCCGGCATCCGGTGTGCCTGGTTGCCGTATCCCCTTGCGGTCAATCGGCTGCGCGAGCGCACAAGAGCGCGTGCCGCTGTCGAACGGTGTAATAGTCTCCGCGCAGGCGGCGGCCTAAGGTAGCGGCCATCCTCCTCCGCATCGCCGCCCGGTCGCCCCATGGGACACGATCACAGCCACGCCCCCACCGAAATCCGCCACGAGCAGCCCCTGTGGTGGGCGCTCGGCCTCACCGCGCTGTTCCTGGTGGTGGAAGTGGCCGGCGCTTTCCTCACCAACAGCCTGGCGCTGCTGTCCGATGCCGCGCACATGGCCACCGACACGCTGGCGCTGATGATCGCGCTGATCGCGGTGCGGCTGAGCCGGCGCCCGCCCGATGCCAAGCGCAGCTATGGCTACGCACGGCTGGAGGCGCTGGGCGCGCTGGTCAACGGCGCACTGCTGTTCGTGGTGGCCGGCTACATCCTGTGGGAGGCGGTGCAGCGCTTCCGCCAGCCGCAGGAGATCGCCACCGTCGGCATGCTCGGCATCGCCGCGTTCGGCCTGCTGATCAACCTGATCTCGATGCGCCTGCTCAAGGCCGGCAGCGGCGAGAGCCTCAACATGAGGGGCGCGTACCTGGAAGTGTGGAGCGACATGCTCGGCTCGGTCGCGGTGATCGTCGGCGCGCTGGCGATCCGCGTCACCGGGTGGAAACTGATCGATCCGGTCCTGGCGGTGCTGATCGGCCTGTGGGTGTTGCCGCGGACCTGGGTGCTGCTGCGCGAGGCGATCAACGTGCTGCTGGAAGGCGTGCCCAAGGGCGTGGATCTGGGCGCAGTGCGCGGCTATCTGCAGGCCGCGCCCGGCGTGGCCAGCGTGCACGACCTGCACGTGTGGGCGCTGGCCTCCAGCACCCCGGCGCTGACCGCGCATGTGGTGGTCGCCGACGGCGGTGACGCCGATGCCGTGCGCGCCGCGCTGTGCGATGGCCTGCATGCGCAGTTCGGCATCGATCACATCACCCTGCAGATGGAAGCCGGCCATTGCGGCGCACCCCCGTGCGGCACGCCGGCGGCGGGCGAGGGTGGTGGTCACGATCATCACGGGCATGGTCACGAGGACCACGATCACGATCATGCCCATCCCGCACATGGGCACGGCCACATGCAGGGGCATTCGCACTAGCAGCACGGCTGCGTAACGGCGTTCGTGCAGGTGCGGCGTTGTTCTGGTTTGGGATTTGTCGTCCGCGCGCACCTGGAATGCCGAGTGCGACCGAAGGGCGCCTGCAGCGACCTGCTTTCCCCGCAATCAAGCTACGGGCAGCTTGCTTTGTGGGAATCACCTGTCATGCAGCCGCGCCGGGCGAAGCGGCCACGCTTTCCGATGGCGTAATGCGTCGGGACTGAAGTCTCTCCCACAGTACGCCCGGCGAATTCGCCGCAAGATCGCGTGGGAGCGGCTTCAGCCGCGACGGGTCTTGCCGGGAAACGCCCGCCGCGGCTGAAGCCGCTGCCAAAGGGGCGCGACCCGTCGTTATGGGAGGTGCCCTGACGCACGCTTACAGAAGGCGTGCGCGCGCCTCACACCACCGGTTCGCGCAACGCCGGCGACTCCCAACCCGGTCGCGGGGCGAAACGCTCGCCGTAGCGCGCCTGCAACGCGCGCAGGCGCGCCAGCAGCACGTCGGCGCCCGCGGCGCGGATGTGCTGGATCGGGCCGCCGCGGAACGGGGCGAAGCCGGTGCCGAAGATCACGCCGGCATCGAGCAGGTCGGCGTCGGCGACCACGCCCTCGTGCAGGCAGGCCACCGCTTCGTTGAGCAGCGGCAGGATCAGGCGGTCTTCCAGGTCGTCCGGTGCACGGTAGTCCTTGGGTAGTTCCGGCTTCTTGGCGCGGCCGTTCTCCCAGGCGTACAGGCCCTGGCCGTCCTTCTTGCCGCGCTTGCCCGGCTCCACCGTCTGCAGCGCCGCCGGGATCGGCAGGCCCAGGAACGGTGCCAGTTCGGCGCCCACGCCCGCGGCCACGTCCAGGCCCACGGTGTCGATCAGTTCGATCGGGCCCATCGGCATGCCGAACTTGACCGCGGCCTTGTCGATCGCCGGGCCGGGAATGCCTTCGGCATAGGCGGTGGCCGCTTCCAGCATGTACGGGAACAGCACGCGGTTGACCAGGAAGCCCGGGGTGCCGGCGACCGGCACCGGCAGCTTGTCGATCGCCTTGCAGAACGCGGCCAGCCGCTTCTGGTTTTCCGGCGCCAGACCGTCGTGGCAGACGATCTCCACCAGCGGCATCTGCGCCACCGGGTTGAAGTAGTGCAGGCCGCCGAACTGCGCCGGGCGCTGGATGTGCTCGCGCAGTTCGGTCAACGGGATCGAGGAGGTGTTGGTGCTGAGCAGCGCAGTCGGCTGCATGCGCGGTTCCAGGGACTGATATAGCTCGCGCTTGGCCTGCGGGTTCTCGATGATCGCCTCGATCACCAGATCGGCGGTCGGCACGCCCTCGCCGGCCAAATCGCCCTTCAGGCGCGCCGCCACCGCCGGGCGCTTGCTGTCGTCCTTGACCCGCTTGGCGAACAGCTCGCCGGCGCGGCTCAGCGCGCCGTCGATGAAGCGCTGCTCGCGGTCCTGCAGGGTCACCTCGAAGCCCTTGTAGGCCGACCAGGCGGCGATGTCGCCGCCCATCACCCCGGCGCCGACCACGTGCACGTGGCGGATGCCGTGGTCCTTGCCGCCCAGCGCCTTGAGCCGCTCGGTGAGGAAGAAGATGCGGATCAGGTTGCGCGCGGTTGGGGTGCTGGCCAGCTTGACCACCGCCTTGCGCTCGGCGTCCAGGCGCGCCTGGATGCCGCTGCCGCCGCTGCGTTCCCATACCCCGATCAGCGCGTACGGCGCCGGGTAGTGCTCCTTGCGCGCCTTGCGCGCCACCTGCTTGCGCATCTGCGGCGCCAGCAGCTTGCGCGCCGGCCAGGTGTTGGTGGCCCAGGCGGTGGCGCGCTGCTTGAAGGGGCGGGCGCTGCCGGACAGCGCCAGCGCCACGGCGGTATCGGTGAGCACGGCCGGCGCGGCGACCTTGTCGACCAGGCCCATCGCCCGCGCCGCCGAGGCCGACACGGTGCGTCCGGTGAGCATGAGGTCCATCGCCGCCGGCGCGCCGATCAGCCGTGGCAGGCGCGCGCTGCCGCCCCAGCCGGGGAAGATGCCGAGCTTGGTTTCGGGCAGGCCGATGCGGGTGGAGGCATCGCTGGAGGCGACGCGGTAGCGGCAGGCCAGGGCGATCTCGGTGCCGCCGCCCATGCAGAAGCCGTGGATCGCCGCGACCGTGGGGCAGGGCAGTTCGGCCAGTTTCTGGAAGGTGGCCTGGCCGCGGCGGATGGCGTCGTTGACGGTGCCGCGGCGGTCGAATTCCTGGAATTCCTTGAGGTCGGCGCCGGCGATGAAGCCGTTGTCCTTGGCCGAGCGGATCACCACGCCCTTGGGCGGATCGATGGCGATGCGCTCGAGCAGATTGCCCAGCTCCAGCAACACGTCCTGCGACAGCGCGTTGACGGGCGCGTCCTGGCGGTCGAGGCTGAGCACGACGACGCCGTCGCCGCGGATATCCGCTTGCCAGTGACTGAATCGGAGCCCGTCGAAGCCTGAAAGCATGGGGAGGACCATCCGCTTGTGTATGGAGAAGATCGTTATCATCCAGAGGTTGTTTCCGTCGCGTCAAATCCCAATCCAGGGGAATTGAGGCGCGTCCCGCGACCGCTGGCCTTGCGCCAGCCTAACGGAACGCCGGTTAACGTCGTGGGGCGGCGATCCGCTGAGGGGCGCTGAACTTTTTTCCGAATTGGCGGTCAGAGGGTCCGACGTAGGTTGGGCTGACAGGAGTGCGGCCCGCTATGGCCGATGTCGAAACACCCCAGGAGCTGGACCTTGAACTGGTCCGGCGTGTGCAGCGCGGCGAAAGCGCGGCGTTCGATGTGCTGGTGCGCAAGTACCAGCATCGGATCGTCGGCCTGATCGGGCGCTACATCGCCGACTGGAGCGAATGTCAGGACGTGGCCCAGGACACTTTCATCCGCGCCTACCGCGCGATCGGGAGTTTCCGCGGCGACGCCCAGTTCTCCACATGGTTGCACCGGATCGCCGTGAACACCGCCAAGAACTACCTGGTCGCGCACAACCGCAGGCCGCCCACCGACGACGTCGATGTGCTCGATGCCGAGCAGTTCGACAGCGGCACCCGTCTGCGCGACACCGACACGCCCGAACGCGAGTTGATGCGCCAGGAGCTGGAACGCACGGTGATGAAGGCGGTCGACGCCTTGCCGGAAGAGTTGCGTACCGCCATCACCCTGCGCGAGGTGGAGGGCATGAGCTACGAGGACATCGCGCAGAAGATGGGCTGCCCGATCGGCACCGTGCGTTCGCGGATCTTCCGCGCCCGCGAGGCCATCGACGCCGAACTCCGTCCCCTGCTGGATACCGACAGCGCCACCCGTGAGCGACACCGCGTATGACCGATAGCACGCCCTTTCCCAAGCCAGTGCCGGCGCCCGACAGCACAGCGCCGGACAAGTTCGAGTTGCACTACCGGCAGCAACTGTCCGCGCTGATCGACGGCGAACTGCCGGCCGACGAGGCGCGCTTCGTGCTGCGCCGGCTGCAGCACGACGAGGAACTGTCCGGTTGCCACGAGCGCTGGCAGCTGTGCGGCGACATCCTGCGCGGCCGCGTCAGCGTGCCGGCGCCCAGCGATTTCAGCGCCCGCGTGCGCCAGGCGGTGGCCGCCGAAGCGCAGCAGGCCGCGCGTGCCGATGCGGCCAGCGCCGCCGGCAAGCGCCGCACCTGGCGCTGGGGCGGCAGTGCGGCCCTGGCCGCCTCGGTCGCGGTGCTCGCGCTGTTCGTGACCCAACGCCTGCCGCAGACGCCCGAGGCGTTGGCGCCGGCGCAGGTCGTCGATGCCACCGTGCCGAGCCCGGCGCCGGCCGCCACCACGCCGCAGGTCCCGACACCCGCGCCGGCACCGGCCGATCCGCAGGGCGATCTCGCCGCCGCCGTCGCCGCCGCGCCGGTAATGGCGATCGCCGCCAATCGTCGCCAGGAGGCGGCCGCGGCGGCGCGACGCGAGGCCACCCGTAGCGCCCAGGCCGCGCGCACCCGCAGCGTCCCGGTCGAGCGCGCCTATGCCGCAGCGGCGCCTACCAAACCGCAGGCCAAGGCGCCGGCGCAGACGCCGTTCGTTGCGCCGGTCGCGCCCCCGACGATGGTCGCGCAACGCGCCAGCGATCCGTTCGGGCATCCGGCGACGCCGCTGCAGGCCCGGCCGTGGCCGCGCTCGACGCTGCCATCCGCCGATGCCGGGAGCGCGTTCACCGCCAGCTTCCCGCACAGCGGCGCGGACCCGGCGGCGTTCTATCCGTTCGAACCCCGATTGCCTGCCGACGCCGTAGCCAACCCGCCGCTCCATCCGCAACCCTGACCCCGCGCGCCGGCAGGCGTCCGTGCCTCATTCCGGCGCGTGGTCCCCGTTGCTTCGTCCCCTCGTTGTTCCCCTTCCCGAACCGGAGGCTTGCGTCCGATGACTCACCGTATTCGCCACCATCTGTTGGGCCTGCTGGCGCTGACCGTGCCGCTGGCCGCCTGCGCGCAGCAGCCCAGCCCCAGCGCCGCCAGTGCCCCGCCGCCGGCCGCGCAGGCCGCGCCCGCGCCGCAGCTGGTCGGCAACCTTCCCGACTTCACCCGCCTGGTCGAGCAGGTCGGCCCGGGCGTGGTCAATGTCGAGACCACCATCAGCCGCCGCGCCGCGGCCGCACGCTCCGGCGGCGGCATGCCCGACGACGACCAGATGCCCGAGTTCTTCCGCCGCTTCTTCGGTCCGGACGGCATGCCGGGCATGCCCGGGCAGCCGCGCGGCGGCCGCGGCGCGCCGGACGACGACGATGGCGCGCCCGCCGGCCGCTCGATGGGCTCGGGCTTCATCATTTCGCCCGACGGCTACGTGCTGACCAACCACCACGTGGTCGACGGCGCCAGCGAGGTCAAGGTCAAGCTCACCGACCGCCGCGAGTTCACCGCCAAGGTGGTCGGCAGCGACCAGCAGTACGACGTGGCGTTGCTGAAGATCGACGGCAAGAACCTGCCGACGGTGCGCATCGGCGACTCCAACCTGCTCAAGCCCGGCCAGTGGGTGGTGGCGATCGGTTCGCCGTTCGGCCTGGACCACTCGGTCACCGCCGGCATCGTCAGCGCCACCGGCCGCAGCAACCCCTACGCCGACCAGCGCTACGTGCCGTTCATCCAGACCGACGTGGCGATCAACCAGGGCAACTCCGGCGGCCCGCTGCTCAACACCCGCGGCGAGGTGGTCGGCATCAACTCGCAGATCTTCTCCGCCTCCGGCGGCTACATGGGCATCAGCTTTGCGATCCCGATCGACCTGGCGATGAGCGCGGTCGAGCAGATCAAGAAGACCGGCAAGGTCAGTCGCGGAATGCTGGGCGTGACCATGCAACCGAACATCAGTGACGTCGAGGCTAAGGGGCTGGGGCTGCCGGACACGCGCGGTGCTCTGGTCAATGGGGTCCAGCCGGGCACTGGTGCGGCCAAGGCCGGTATCGAACCCGGCGACTTCATCGTTGCCTTCAATGGTCAGAGGATCAACACGCGCGAGGATTTGCCTCCGTTGGTGGGCATGTTGCCGCCTGGAAGCAAGGCGCGCGTTACGATCGTTCGCGATGGCAAGGAGCGGGACGTCATGGTGACCTTGAGCGAGCTGATTGCCGACGATGGAATGTTGGGTCAGCAACTGCCTGGTCGCGCCGGGGCGGCGCCTGCGCCACAGGCGGCTGAGGGCACCGCGCTGGGCATCAGCGTCCAGGAGATCCCTGCGCAAATGCGCCAGAAGCTTGGATTGGAGCCCGACCAAGGCGTGCAAGTGGCGCAGGTCAGCAGTGCGCTTGCGAGAAAGTCGCAATTGCGACCTGGCATGATCGTGCTGCAGGTCGGGCGGGTTCCGGTTTCCAGTCCGGCTCAATTCCACAAGCTCACGTCCGACGCTAAGAAGGGCGACGTGGTGATGTTGTTGGTGCGTGCGCCAGGTAGTCCGGCGAGTCAGTTCGTGGCCATCAGCGTGGAATGATCTCGCTGTCGTAATGCATTGCCTCTTTGGATGAAGAAAAACGCAGGGCTGGCACTCCAGCCCTGCGTTGGTTCTGGTGAGGCACGGTTCGTGATTGCGGCATCGACGCTATTGATCGCTGCGTGAGTCGATGCTTCTAGTCGAGTGTGCGCCTCGCCAAGGTCATGTCGCAGGTGTTTCTCATCAAGCGCATGTGCAGTCCACACGGCAGTACTTAACCCCATTCTCGACCCAGCAACAATAGTGGTCGCACCAATCCATCAATTTGTTGGGGGACGCAATGTACTTCTGAGATTTTCCGCTGTCGTTCTTTACCGGGCAAATTTTGAAGCTTTGCTTGGGCATGCCGCTGTTGCTGAAAGCCGAAGTCGGCCGGTGAGCGTCGTCGCCATTGTCCGATGGCGCTGCTGCCGCTGTGGCCAATACGCACCAAAGCGCTGCGATGCAAGCGATCGTGACGTTCTTGAAGAAAGTTGACCTTTTCATTTCATGTTCCTTTCGAAGAGGAAAGTGTCGACTGCCCAGTGCGATACCGGGCTGCGGTTTGGTACTTGAATTTTTCTGAAAAGTCAAGGTGTTAGCCTGTTTCGGCTATCCTGCCCGCCAATGCAGATGAGCGGTACTTGCGCGATGTGGTACATGGCGACATAGTTGATGTCTTTGCCGCTGGTTTTGTTGGCCGCCCACCTCATGTCCTCTGATTCGATGCGGAACATCCGCAACTTCTCCATCATCGCCCACGTCGACCACGGCAAATCGACCCTGGCCGATCGCATCATCCAACTCTGCGGCGGCCTGCAGGCGCGCGAGATGGAAGCGCAGGTGCTCGACTCCAACCCGATCGAGCGCGAACGCGGCATCACCATCAAGGCCCAGTCCGTGTCGCTGCCGTACACCGCGCAGGACGGGCAGGTCTACCACCTGAACTTCATCGACACCCCCGGCCACGTCGACTTCTCCTACGAGGTCAGCCGCTCGCTGGCCGCCTGCGAGGGCGCGCTGCTGGTGGTCGACGCGGCACAGGGCGTGGAAGCGCAGTCGGTGGCCAACTGCTACACCGCGGTGGAGCAGGGCCTGGAAGTGGTGCCGGTTCTGAACAAGATCGACCTGCCCACCGCCGACATCGACCGCGCCAAGGCCGAGATCGAGGCGGTGATCGGCATCGACGCCACCGACGCCGTGCCGGTCAGCGCCAAGACCGGGCTGAACGTGCGCGACGTGCTGGAGGCGATCGTGCACCGCATCCCGCCGCCGGTGCCGCGCGACACCGACAAGCTGCAGGCGCTGATCATCGATTCCTGGTTCGACAACTATCTGGGCGTGGTCTCGCTGGTGCGGGTGATGCAGGGCGAGATCAAGGCTGGCGACAAGCTGCTGGTGATGTCCACCGGCCGCACCCACCAGGTCGACAACGTCGGCGTGTTCACGCCCAAGCGCAAGGTGCTGCCGGCGCTGCGCGCGGGCGAGGTGGGCTGGGTCACCGCCAGCATCAAGGACGTGCACGGCGCGCCGGTCGGCGACACCCTGACCCTGGCCGGCGACCCGGCGAGCAAGCCGTTGCCGGGCTTCCAGGAAATGCAGCCGCGCGTGTTCGCCGGCCTGTTCCCGGTCGATGCCGAGGACTACACAAACCTGCGCGAGGCGCTGGACAAGCTGCGCCTGAACGATGCGGCGCTGCGTTTCGAGCCGGAAAGCTCCGAGGCGATGGGCTTCGGTTTCCGCTGCGGCTTCCTCGGCATGCTGCACATGGAGATCGTGCAGGAGCGCCTGGAGCGCGAGTACAACCTGGACCTGATCAGCACCGCGCCGACCGTGGTCTACGAGGTGCTGAAGACCGACGGCAGCATCATCAGCATGGACAACCCGGCCAAGCTGCCGCCGGTGAACATGGTCGAGGAGATCCGCGAGCCGATCATCCGCGCCAACATCCTCACCCCCGAGGAATACATCGGCAACATCATCAAGCTGTGCGAGGAAAAGCGCGGCAGCCAGATCGGCATCAACTACCTGGGCAGCCAGGTGCAGATCAGCTACGAGCTGCCGATGGCCGAGGTGGTGCTGGACTTCTTCGACAAGCTCAAGTCGGTCAGCCGCGGCTACGCCTCGCTGGATTACCACTTCGTGCGCTTCGACGCCGGCCCGTTCGTGCGCGTGGACGTGCTGATCAACGGCGACAAGGTCGATGCGCTGTCGCTGATCGCGCATCGCAGCCACGCCGACCGCCGCGGCCGCGAACTGTGCGAGAAGATGAAGGACTTGATCCCGCGGCAGATGTTCGACGTGGCGATCCAGGCCGCGATCGGCTCGCAGATCATCGCCCGCACCACGGTCAAGGCGATGCGCAAGAACGTGCTGGCCAAGTGCTATGGTGGCGACGTCTCGCGCAAGAAGAAGCTGTTGGAAAAGCAGAAGGAAGGCAAGAAGCGCATGAAGCAGGTCGGCCGCGTGGAAATTCCGCAGGAAGCCTTCCTGGCCGTGCTGCAGATGGACAAGTAGCTGGGAGTCGTGAATAGGGAATGGGGAATGGAAAGAGCGCCTGCTCTTGCCTTCCCGATTCCCCGTTCTCCATTCCCGATTCCCATTCCGAAGGAATACGAATGAAATGGTTTGAAATCGCGCTGGTGGTCCTGACCTTCGCCACCGGCATCATCACCCTGCTGGACAAGCTGTTCTTCGCCAAGCGCCGCGCCGCGCGGGCCGGGTTGCTCGACAGCGAGCCGGTGATCGTCGACTACTCGCGGGCGTTCTTCCCGGTGCTGGCGGTGGTGCTGATCCTGCGCAGCTTCATCGCCGAGCCGTACAAGATCCCGTCCAGCTCGATGATGCCGAACCTGCTGGTCGGCGATTTCATCCTGGTCAACAAGTTCTCCTACGGCTTCCGCCTGCCGATCACCAACCAGAAGATCATTCCGGTCGGCGAGCCCAAGCGCGGCGACGTGGTGGTGTTCAAGCCGCCGCACAAGCCGGACGAGAACTGGATCAAGCGCGTGATCGGCCTGCCGGGCGATCGCATCGGCTTCCACGGCGACACCCTGTACATCAACGGCACGCCGATGAAGTACAAGGTCATGGGCGAGTACGTCGGCAAGGGCAAGGGCGCGGAAATGACCGGTGCCACGCTGCTCACCGAGTACCTGCCGGGCCGCACCCACACCGAGCTGGAGTGGATCGACCGCAACAATCCGGCCGGCCAGGGCGACTGGGTGGTGCCGCCGGGCAAGTACTTCGTGATGGGCGATAATCGCGACAACAGCGAGGACAGCCGGTTCTGGACCCAGACCCATTTCCTGCCCGAGGAGAACCTGCGCGGCAAGGCGTTCCTGATCTGGCTCAATTGCGAAGGCTGGTTTTGCAGCGGCAGTTTCGATCCGTCGCGGATCGGGACGACCATTCAGTGACTTGCGTGAGGGGAAGCGCGATGAAGCACAAGCAAAGTGGCATGACCTTGACCTCGTTCGTGATCGTGCTGGCGGTGGTCGGATTCTTCGTCTACATCGGCATGAAGCTGTTCCCGATGTACATGGAGTTCTATGCGGTGCGCTCGGCGATGAAGGGCCTGGCGACCGAAGCCGGCAGCGCCGAGATGGATCCGTCGCAGGCCAAGGCCTCGCTGTTCCGGCGCCTGGACATCAACAATTCGGACAACGTCAAGCCCGGCGACGTCACCTTCGAGCGCACCGACACCGGCGTGAAGATGCACGTGGCCTACGAAGTGCGCCGCCCGCTGATCGCCAATCTGGACGTGGTCGGCAAGTTCGACGCCACCCAGGACCTGACGACGCGTGGTGGCCAGTAAGACCATCCTGCGCGGTGACCGCATCGGTCACCGCTTCGCCGAGCCGCAGTTGCTGGCACAGGCGCTGACCCATCGCAGTGCCGGCGCACCGCACAACGAACGCCTGGAATTCCTCGGCGATGGCATCGTCAACCTGCTGATCGCCGAGGCGCTGTACCAGCGCTGGCCCAAGGCCGACGAAGGCGCGCTGACCCGCGCCCGCGCCGAACTGGTGCGCGAGGCTTCGCTGGCCGCGATCGGCCGGCAACTGGAACTGGGCGAACGCCTGACCCTGGGGCCGGGCGAGATGAAGTCCGGCGGCCATCGCCGCGACTCGATCCTGGCCGATGCGGTGGAGGCCGTGGTCGCGGCGATCTACCTGGACGCCGGCTTCGAGACCTGCCGCGCCACCATCCTGCCCTGGTTCGAGGCCGCGCTGGCGGCGCTGCCGGTGGGCAAGGTGGAGAAGGACGCCAAGACCCGCCTGCAGGAATGGCTGCAGGCCCGGCAGCGGACCTTGCCGGCCTACGAACTGATCAGCGAGACCGGCGACGACCACGCCAAGCTATTCCGGGTACGCTGCGTACTCGCCGAGCCCGCCCTGGTGACCGAGGGCGAGGGCACCTCGCGGCGCCTGGCCGAGCAGCAGGCCGCCGCCGCCGCCATCGAGCAACTGGATTCGAGCAAGTGAACGAACAAGCCACTCCCCCTTACCGCAGCGGCAGCGTGGCCGTGATCGGCCGCCCCAACGTGGGCAAGTCCACCCTGACCAACGCCCTGGTGGGCGCCAAGGTCAGCATCGTCTCCAATCGGCCGCAGACCACCCGGCACCGGCTGCTGGGTATCGCCAGCTTCCCGGCCGGCCAGTTGCTGCTGGTCGATACCCCCGGCCTGCACCGCGAGCAGAAGCGCGCCATGAACCGGGTGATGAACCGCGCCGCGCGCGGCTCCCTGGAAGGCGTGGACGCCGGCCTGCTGGTGATCGAAGCCGGGCGCTGGGACGAGGAGGACACGCTGGCGTTCAACGTGCTCAGCGATGCCGGCATCCCGGTGGTGCTGGTGGTCAACAAGGTCGACCGGCTCAAGGACAAGACCGCGCTGCTGCCGTTCCTGCAGCAGGTCAGCGAGGGCCGCAGCTTCGCCGCGGTGCATCCGATCTCCGCGCTCAAGCGCAAGGGACTGGAGGCGCTGGTGCGCGACCTGCTGGCGCTGGTGCCGGAAGCGCCGCCGATGTTCGGCGAGGACGAGATCACCGACCGCAGCCAACGCTTCCTGGCCGGCGAACTGGTGCGCGAGCAGTTGATGCGCCAGCTCGGCGAGGAACTGCCGTACGCCACCACCGTGGAGATCGAACGCTTCGCCGAGGACGGTGCGCTGCTGCGCATCGGTGCGGTGATCTGGGTCGAGCGCGAAGGCCAGAAGGCGATCGTGATCGGCAAGGGCGGCACCCGCCTGAAGGACATCGGCGCCAAGGCCCGCCAGCAGATGGAACGCCTGTTCGGCGCCAAGGTATTCCTGGAGACCTGGGTCCGCGTGCGCGAGGGCTGGTCCGACGACGAGGCGGCGCTGAAGGCGTTTGGGTACGGGGAATAAGCCGGGAATGGTGAATCGGGAATCGGGAATCGGATTCCCGCGCCTCCCGGACAATCATGGTGTGCGTAGGGCGGCGTCAGCCACGTGCGCTCCCCCGGTAACGCCCGCCGCGGCTGACGCCGCTTCTACACGACGCTGGCTCCTTCCGTTCGTTGGACGATGATGCGGCCAGGGACGGCATGCTGTTCCATTCCCTATTCCCCACTCCCCATTCCCAGCCCCTGCAGCCTTGATCGAGCACGAACCCGGTTTCGTCCTGCACGCCCGGCCCTGGCGCGAGACCAGCCTGCTGGTGGAGGTGCTGAGCGTGCATCACGGCCGGCTCGGCGTGCTGGCGCGCGGCGTGCACGGGCCGAAGAAGCAGGCCTTGCGCGCGGCACTGCAGCCGCTGCAGTCGATCCGCTTCAGCGCGCAGCGCCGCGGCGAACTGGCGCAACTGCGCGAGGCCGAGGCGATGGATGCGGCGCCGCGGCTGAGCGGCGAGGCGATGCTGGCCGGCTTCTACATCAACGAACTGACGCTGCGTCTGGCGCCGCGCGACGATCCGGCGCCGGACCTGTATCTGGCGTACGCGCGGGGGCGCGCGCGGCTGGCCGCCGAAGCGCCGCTGGCCTGGTCGCTGCGCTGCTTCGAGCGCGACCTGCTGGAGGCGCTGGGCGTGGGATTCGACCTGCGCCACGACGGCGACGGCGACCCGATCGACCCGGCCGCGCGCTACGTGCTCGACGCCGAGCACGGGCCACGCCGGCTGCTGAGCGACCGCGGCCACGATCAGCGCAGCGGCATGGCCACCGGGCGCGCCCTGCTGGCGCTGGCCGACGATACCGAACCGGCTGCCGAGGATCTGCCCGGCCTGCGCCGCGGCATGCGCGTGGTGCTGCTGCACCACCTCGGCGGGCGCGGCCTGAAATCCTGGGAAATGGTCGAGGACCTGGCGCGGCAGCGCAGCGCCAGCGCCAGCGCCGCGGGCATCGCGCCGGCGGTCGCCGATCCCGAGCCGCCGCAGGACGATCCTCCGGGATCGGCTGCACCCGGCGTCGCCGCAATGCCGGCGTCGGCAGCGCCCGCGGCGACATCGGAGCCGGACGCCGAGCTGGATGCGCAGCGCGATCCGATGTCGACATCCACACCGGAAGCGCCGCCGCGGTCGCCGCCTTCCGCGGCGTCGTGAGTGCGGCGGATCGACGGCGCGAGCGCTGCCGCCACGCGGACACCCGAGTGAGCTGCGTTCGTCACACGCCCAACCGGATGCGGCTTGCTCCGTAGAAGCGGTTCTTGTTCGCCCTTGTGGGCTCAGCGGCGACGGGCTTTCCCGGTAACGCCCTCGCAGCTCAAGCCGCGCCTGCGGTCGCTTCCGTCACGACCACAGACCTCCACGCCGCCGCGCAGCGCCGCCGCCCGTCGCCGCCGTCGCCACGCGGGGCCACGGCAGCGGCAGGCGCACTCAGCGCCAATCGATCCGCAGGCTCAGCGCCGCATTGCGTGCCTCGCCCAGCGTGTGCTGGTTCCAGTAGGTGCGATCGAACAGGTTGTTGATGTTGCCGGTCAGCAACGCGTCGTAGCCGCCCAGCGTGGTGGCGTACTGGAAGCCGGCCGCGGCGACGGTATGCCCGGGGATGAGCACGCGATTCTGATCCTCGTAGTAGGCATCGCCGGAGTAGCGCACGTTGCCGTGCAGGCTCAGGCCGCGCACGCCCGGCACGCGCCAGGTGGCATTGGCCAGCAGCTGCCGGCGTGCAGCGCCGGCCGGGCGGTTGCCGCGCAGGGCCGCGTTGTCCGGCGACAGATCCTCCAGCCGCGGGTCCATCCACAGTCCGCCGACGCCCACTTCCAGATCCTCGGTCACGCCGACGCTGCCGATCACTTCCAGCCCGCGATACAGGGTCAGGCCGTCCTGGGTCAGGTAGCGCAGGCCGTCGCGGTAGGCGTCGATCTGCGCGCCGCGCTCGATGCGGAACGCGGCGGTGGTCAGCGCGAAGCGCCCGCTCTGCAGCTTGGCGCCCAGTTCGTACTGCTTGCTCACCGTCGGCGCCAGCACGCTGCCGGCGTTGGCATAGGCGGGCAGCGCATCGGTGCCGACGCGGCTGCCGGGCTCCAGCGCCTCCACGTAGCTGGCGTAGAGCGACACGTCGTCGATGGGCTTGTAGATCAGCGCCACGGTCGGGGTCGTCACCGAGGTGCGGTAGCCGCTGTCCACCGACGCGTCGCCATCCAGATCGCGTTGCTGGTAATCCACGTGGCGCGCGCCGAGGATGGCGCGCCAGTGGTCGCCGAACTGCAGGGTGTCGCTGACGAACACCGCCTTCTGGCGCAGGTCCGCGCTGACCGGCGCCAGGCTGTAGTCCGGTCGGCGGGTGGGGCGGAAGGACTGCGGGCGATACAGGTTGCCGTCGAAGTCGTTGCTCCAGTAGAACGCCTTGCTCCACTGGTCCCAACTGCGCTGCACCGAGGCACCGAACACCAACGCGTGCGTCACCGGGCCGGTGTCGACGCGGCCGTTGACCAGCAGCTGCACCACGCTGTTGCGCAGCACCGCACCGAAGTCGTAGGCGAAACCGGCGTAGTCGCCCGCTTCGTTCAGCAGATTGGCGAACATCTTGTGCGACGTGTGCCGGCGGCGGCTGCCGCCCAGGCTCAGTGCCGCACTCCAGCGCTCGTCGATGCGCCAGTTCAGGCCGGTGGTCGCGTGCAGCAGGGCGGTCTCGTAGTAGGCCCCGTCGACGCGGATCTTGTCGTAGTCGCTGGTGGGGCGGGGCAGGCGGGTGCCCTGGTAGGCATCCCAATAGAAGTACAGCGGCTCGTGCTCGAGCGTGTTGCGCTCGTGCACCAGTTCGGCATGCCAGGTCAGGCCCTCGACGATCGGTTGCTCGACCGCAAGAGCGATCGTCTTGCGGTCGATGCCCGCGCCGTTGTACGCGTCGCCGCGTTCGATGCCGGCGTTGAGCCGGTAGCCGAAGGAGTCGGCGCCATTGGCACGGCCGCCCGCATCCACCTGCGCCGAGAACACGCTGTCGTTGCGGTAGCCAACCGTGGTGGCCAGCAGTGGCGTGTCGGTGGGGCGCTTGGTCTGGTAGCTGACGATGCCGCCTGGTGCGCCGAAGCCGTACATGAAGCCGCCCAGGCCCTTCAGCGCCTGCACCGATTGCACCGCTTCCAGCGGGAACTCGCCGCCCCATTCCATCAGCATTGGCACGCCGTCCACGTAGAAATTGCGCACGCCGATGCCGCGGATCTGCGTGCCCCACCAGTTGGTGGTGGCCGGCGGCTCGGCCGCGAACACCGATGGATCGTTGATGAAGATCTGCCCCAGCGTGGTGGCCTGGCGCCGCGCGATCTCGGGTTCTTCGATCAGGCTCACCGAGAACGGCGTATCCAGCAGGCGCGACGTGCCCAGCGCGCCGACCGCCGCATCCTGCTGCAGGTCCAGGCTGAGCCGCTGGCCTTTGACCATGACCGTGTCCAGTTGCGTGGCCTCGGCCGATGACCCGGCATCGCGGGTGCCGTCACTGGCGGTGTCCTGGGCGCTGGCCGAGGTGGACGCGGCGGCCACGAGAGCGGCCAGCAGCGCGCGGGCGAGCACGCCCATGGCCGGCGCTGGCCGGTGGAATGACGTCTGAAACATGAGAAGGCCCCTGTTGCGTGTAGTGAACGGACGGGGCGATGGCTGGTCCGCAGATGTCGTCGGGGCGTTAATTTATTCGAGAACGAATCTTATTTGCAAGTTTCGCTGTGTGGCGAGCGCCATGCGGACACCGTCGTTGTCGTCACCGTCGCGAGACCGGATCGTGACCGCACGGGGAAGGGCGGCTGCCAGCCGGGACTGCCAGGGCAACGCTCGAGAAGCGCGGGTTGCGGCAGATGGCGCCGCACGCCGACGCGTGGGAAGTGACTGGGAGCCATCCCCAATCTCCAATCCCCGATCCCGGCCTTCAGTGCAACAACGCCGCCACCGCCTCGCTGAACTGGTGGCGGGCCTGCGAAGAGGCCGGGTCGCCATGCAACTGGCGCACGGCCCGCGCCAGGCGGGCGGCGCCGACGAAGCCGCAGCTGGCCTGCAGCCGGTGCAGGTGGCTGCGCACGGCCTGGTCGTCGCTGAGTTGCAGGGCCGAGGCCACCGCATCGCGGGTGCCGGGCAGCTCGGCCAGGAACAGTTCGCGCAATGCGATCAGGTGCGCGCGCTCGCCGTTGAGCGCGGCCAGCGCGGTGGTCTCGTCCCAGTCCAGGGTCGGTTCGGCGGTCCCGGCGGTGCCGCCGAGGCGGCCGCGCGCGAGCAGCCGGCGCACCGATTGCAGCAGCCGTTCGGTGCTGAGCGGTTTCAGCAGCACGTCGGCGAACCCGGCGTCGAGCAACTGCGCGCGGACCGTGGCGCTGGTGTCGGCGGTATGCGCCAGCCCCAGGGTGCCGGGGCGTTGCCGCTGCAACTGGCACAGCAAATCGCTGCCGCTGCCGTCGGGCAGGTTGGCGTCGATCAGCCACAGGTCGTGCGCCTGCGTCTGCGCGCGGGCGAGGGCGCTGGCGACGGAGTCGGCCAGGTCCACCTGGGCCGGCAGCGCCTGCAGCGTCGCGTCGAAGAAAGCGCGGCTGATCGGGTCGTCTTCGACGAGCAGCAGTCGCGTTACCGGGTCCTGGTTCGATGCCATGCTGATGCCTCCATGCGGCGTGGTCGCATCCCGCGCGGCGGCGCGCGTGCGTGCGCCACTTTGCCTCGCCGGCGCGGCAATCGCAAGCCGGTCCCGGCCCGGCCCATCTGCGACAATAGCCGCCCTTTTCCGCCCGCAGCCTGTTGCCACGTGGCCCGATCCAGAAACCGTCTCGACCGCACGCCCTTCCAGACCGACATCGCCGACCTCAGCCACGACGGCCGCGGCGTGGCCCGCCGCGAGGGCGACAAGGTCGCCTTCGTCGCCGGCGCGCTGCCCGGCGAGACCGTCCTGGCCGAACCGACCGCGCGCAACCGCCACTTCGACGAGGCGCGCACCGTGCAGGTGCTGCAGGCCTCGCCGCAGCGGGTGACGCCGCGCTGTCCGCATTTCGGGGTCTGCGCCGGCTGCGTGCTGCAACACCTGGCCGAGGACCAGCAGATCGTCGCCAAGCAGCGGGTGCTGACCGAGAACCTGGAGCGCATCGGCCACGTGACCCCGCAGGCGGTGCTGCCGGCGCTGACCGGCGCGCCCTGGGGCTATCGGCGCAAGGGCCGCTTCTCGGTTAGGCGGGTGGAAAAGAAGGACAAGACCCTGGTCGGTTTCCGCGAGCAGGATCCGCGTTTCGTCGCCGACCTGTCGGTCTGCCACACGGTGATCCCGCAGATCGGCTTCAAGGTGACCGCGCTGGCCGAGCTGGTCGAAAGCCTGGACGGCAAGCGCGACATCCCGCAGATCGAGTTCATCGCCGGCGACGCCGCGGTGGCGCTGACCTTCCGCCACATGCAGCCGCTGAGCGCGCGCGACCAGGATGCGCTGATCGCCTTCGCCCAGGAGCACGACTTCGCCATCTTCCTGCAGCCCGGTGGCGTGGACAGCGTGCACCCGCTGTATCCGCAGGAGGTGCCGCTGTCGTTCCGGCTGCCGCAATGGGACGTGGAACTGGCGTTCCGGCCGCTGGACTTCATCCAGGTCAATGCCGCGCTCAACGAGAAGATGATCGCGCACGCGCTGGCGCTGCTCGATGCGCAGCCCGACGACCGCGTGCTGGACCTGTTCTGCGGCCTGGGCAACTTCACCCTGCCGCTGGCGCGCACCGTGCGCGAGGTGGTGGGCGTGGAGGGCGACGCCGGGCTGGTGGCGCGCGCGAGGGAGAACGCGCAGCGCAACGGCCTGGACAACGCCCAGTTCTTCGCCGCCGACCTGACCCAGGACCAGCGCCAGGCGCCGTGGATGCGCCAGGGCTTCGACAAGCTGCTGCTGGACCCGCCGCGTTCCGGCGCGCTGGAGGTGCTGCAGCAACTACCGCTGAAACAGTTCCAGCGCATCGTCTACGTCAGCTGCCATCCCGGCTCGCTGGCGCGCGACGCCGGCTACCTGGTCAACGAACAGGGCTTCGTGCTCAAGGCCGCCGGCGCGATGGACATGTTCCCGCACACCGCGCATGTGGAGAGCATTGCGGTGTTTGAAAAGCCGGGAATGGGGAATCGGGATTAGGGATTCGTCACAGCGGCTGCGCGCGCGGTTTAAGCTTTTTCCATTCTCCTTTCCCCATTCCCGATTCCCATGGCCATCGAAATCGAACGCAAATTCCTCGTCATCGGCGACGGCTGGCGCGCGGCGGCGCACGCGGTGATGCCGATGGCGCAGGGGTATCTCAACGACCAGGCGGCGCTGGCCAGCGGGGCGCAGAAGGCGTCGGTGCGGGTGCGGGTGCAGGGCGAGGCCGCGTTCCTCAACCTCAAGTCGCGCGAGCTCGGGCATACCCGCCAGGAGTTCGAGTATCCGATCCC
Source organism: Xanthomonas sp. LMG 12462 (assembly GCF_009192885.1). NCBI lineage: Bacteria > Pseudomonadati > Pseudomonadota > Gammaproteobacteria > Lysobacterales > Lysobacteraceae > Xanthomonas > Xanthomonas sp. LMG 12462. The sequence goes on from NZ_NMPP01000005.1 coordinate 106,400, forward strand.
GCTGGCCGATGCGCGCGCGCTGCTGGCGCTGTGCGTGGGCGGGCTGATCGACAAGCGCCGGCATCTCGTACAGTACCAGGGCCACCTCTGGGAAGTGGACGAGTTCCTCGGCGACAACGCCGGGCTGGTGGTCGCCGAGATCGAGCTGGACAGCGCCGACGAGGCGTTCGCCACGCCGGACTGGCTCGGCGCCGAAGTCACCGACGATCCGCGGTACTACAACGTGGCGCTGGCGACGTGTCCATTCTGCGAATGGACGGGATTGGGGAGTCGGGATTAGGGATTGGCAAAGGCGGGCCAGCTGCAGCGATCCGGCTTATGCTTTTGCGAATCCCCAATCCC
>NZ_NMPP01000050.1:0-76088 GCF_009192885.1 Xanthomonas sp. LMG 12462
GAGGGGCTAGCCCTTCCCTTCTCCCTTCGGGAGAAGGTGCCCCGCAGGGGCGGATGAGGGTACGGCAGCTAGAGATCCAAACTCCCCAAACCCAAAACCAAACCAAACCCAAGCAAAAGCCTCACCCACGCCGCAGCAACATCTGCGTCATCAGCGCGCGCAGGGCTGGCGCGCGGACCGGTTTGGCCAGGAAGCCCCAGCCGCGGTCCTGTGCCAAGGTGCGCAGCGCCGGATCGGCTTCGGCGGTGACCAGGATCACCCGTGGCTCGGCCTGCCAGCGTGCGCACAGCTGCGCGAACAGGGTCGGGCCGTGGCAGTCGCCCATGCGCACGTCCAGCAATACCAGTTCCGGCGCCTGTGCCGGCTGCGCCGCGGCCAGCGCCTGGTCCGGGCCGGCGGCCAGTTCCACCTGGCAGGCCCAGCGCGTCAGCAGCGTCCGGCTGGCCTCGCAGACGCGCGGGTCGTCGTCGATGCACCAGACCCGGCAGCCATGCAGGATCGGGTCGTCGCCGTTGTCGCTGGCCATCGCCGCCGGCAGCTGGCGTTGCGCCGCAGCGGCATCGCCCAGCGGCACGGTCACGGAGAACACGCTGCCGCGGCCCAACTGCGAGCGCAGGCCGATACGGTGGCCGAGCAGGCGGCCGATGCGCTCCACGATCGCCAGGCCGAGGCCGGCGCCGCGGTCGTTGGCGACGCCGTCGCCAAGTCGGCGGAATTCTTCGAAGATCTCCTGCTGCAGGGCGTCGGGAATACCCGGTCCCTGGTCGTGCACTTCGATGCGCAGCTGCGCGCCGTCGCGCCGGCAACCCAGCAGCACCCGCCCGCGCGGGGTGTAGCGCACCGCGTTGGAGAGGAAGTTCTGCAGGATGCGCCGCAGCAGGGTCGCGTCGCTGCGCACGGTGGCGCGGGTCGGTACATAGTCCAGGCGCAGCCCACGGCCTTCGGCGACGATGCCGAACTCGCGTGCCAGGGTCTGCAGCAGCGGGTCCAGTGCCAGGTCCTGCACCTGCGTCTTCAACGTGCCCGCTTCCAGTCGCGAGATGTCCAGCAGGCTGTTGAGGATCGCGTCCTGCGCCGCCAGCGCGTTGTCGACATGGTCGGCGATCTGCCGCGCATCGGCCTCGTGCAGCTTGCCGCGCAGCGCCGAGACGAACATGCGCGCGGCGTTGAGCGGCTGCAGCAGGTCGTGCACCGCCGAGGCCACGAAGCGGGTCTTGTAGCGGTTGGCGCTCTCGGCCTCGCGCTTGGCCTCGGCCAGGTCGTGGGTGCGTTCGGCGACGCGATGCTCCAGCGCGTCGGCCAGCGAGCGCAGTTCGCGCGCGGCGTTCTTGTAGCTGGTGATGTCGGCGTAGCTGGTCACGAAGCCGCCGTCGGGCAGCGGATTGCCGCGGATCTCCAGCACCGTGCCGTCGTCCTTCTCGCTCTCGCGCATGTGCGGACGGCCGCTGCGCAGGTGGTCCAGGCGGCGCTGGATCGCCGCTTCCACCGGGCCGGGGCCGAGCAGGCCGCGGCGTGCGTTGTAGCGGAACACATCCTCGATCGGGCGCCCCACCCGGATCAGTTCTGGCGGGAAGCGGAAGATCTCCAGATAGCGTGAATTCCACGCCACCAGGCGCAGTTGCGCATCGATGATCACCACGCCCTGCGGCAGGTGCTCCAGGCTGCGGCTGAGGCCGGTGTCGGCCTGCTGCGCGGCCTGCACGATGCCGTCCTGGGCGGTGCGCAGCTCCTGCGCATGCTGCTGCAGCAACGCCTCCAGTTCGCGCCGGCTGCGCTGGCGCAGCCGTGCCAGGCGCTGGCGCTGCTGGAACAGCAGGCCCAGGAACGACAGCGCCAGCCAGATCCCGGCCGCGGCCAGTGCGGCGGCGCGGCCGGCCGCACGGCTGCCGCCGACGTCGTGCAGCAGGTGCAGGCGCCAGCCGCCCTCCGGCAGCGCCATGCTCTGCCACAGCAGCGGCGCCGGCTGCGCAGGCATGTCGATGCGCATCACCTGGCCGCCGTCGTCCAGCGTCTCCAGCACCCGCCGTCGCGCCGGCAGCAGCGTCTGCTGCGCGTACTGGCGGGTGGCCAGCAGTTCGTCGCGCTCGCGCGCGCTGAGCGGTTGCAGCTGGCGATAGCGCCAGACGTCGCGGCTGGACAGGAACACCACGCCGTGGCCGTCGCTGACCAGCACCACGTCGGGCACGCGCAGCCATTCGTGCTCCAGCGCAGCCAGTTCGATCTTGATCACGATCACTCCGAGCGGGCGTCCATGCGCGTCGAGGATCGCCTGCGAGAGGAAGTAGCCGGGCACGCCGGTGGTCATGCCGATGCCGTAGAAGCGGCCCTTGCCCTGCGCCAGGGCCTGTTTCACGTAGGGGCGGAAGCTGTAGTCGGCGCCGACGTTGCTGCTGGCCAGGCGCCAGTTGCTGGCGGCCAGGGCCACGCCGTTGGCATCGATCAGGGTCAGGGTCGAGGAGCGGGTGACGTCGTTGGCGCGCTCCAGCTTCAGGTTCAACTGCTGCTGGGTGGCTGCGTCCAGCGGATGGGTGAGGGCGTCGCGCAGTTCCGGATCCAGCGCCAGCACCTGCGGCAGGGTGCGGTAGCGGTCGATGCGCTGCTGCAGGGTCTGCGCATACAGCTCCAGCTGTTGCCGCAGTTGCACGCTCTCGGCGCGCAGCGCGCGCTGTTCGGCGACGTGCTGCGCCGACAGCATCGCCAGCACCATGCCGCCGACGATGACGACCAGCAGCAGGATCAGGCGACGATGGCGCAGGAGCGAGGGCATGCGGAAGAACGCGGCGACCGGGACCGCATCAGCTTAGAGGGTGCGCTGCCGTTTGCGGCATGCGGCGGAGATGGCTGGCGTCGCGGAGCGCCACCGAGCCGAAACCGCCGGCAGGTGCAACGGCGATCGCATCAGGGAACGTCGCCGGTGTCGTCTTGCGGATGTGCCGCGAACACGCTGTGGGCGCCGAGGCCGCATCACCCAAGGGTCCTTGGCGTCGCCGAGGCCCCCCCCCCTGCGGTTCGCTGCGCAGCCTTCGCGGCTGGCGCAGCGGGGTGCACGCCGGCCGATCGCCTCGGATCGGCCGGCGTGCGTTTGCTCAGAACTGGACCTGGGCGCGGACGTCCAGCGAGTTCGGCTTGACGTGCACGCCGGCGCGTTCGGCATCGGCGCGCACGTAGTTGACCTGGAACTTGAAGTGGCTGGTCAGGTACCAGTTGGCGCCGAAGGTCCAGTCGTGCTGGCGGCCGCCGAGCACCGTGCCGTCGTCCAGGTCCAGGCGGCTGTAGCGCGCCAGCAGCTCGACCGCGCCGTACGCGTTGGCCGGCTTGATGTTGCCGACGTTGCCGGCGCTGTACGGCCGCGATTCGCCGGTCAGCACGTAGCTGGCGAACACGTACTGGCCGTCGGCGGTGTAGTCGGGGCGGCCGTTGTCGCGGGTCACGTCGGCGCGCAGCGCCTCGCCCTGCATCGAGAACGGTCCCTTGATCCAGATCGCCTCCAGGCCGGTGCGGCGCACCTGGTCGACGTCGACCAGCGTGCCCGAATCGATCAGGCGCACGTCGGTCAGGCCGGCTTCCGGACGCGCACGGAAGCGCGCGCGCGGGCTGAAGCTCACGTCCAGGCCGTTGTGGTAGCCGCGCGGATTCTCCTGCGAGTACGCCAGGCCCAGGTGCAGCACGTCGCCGTCGGCCTTGAACGGGGTCCACACGCCGCGCACCGCCTGGGTGGTGCCGGGGTTGTCGCCCTGCAGGTCCTTGCCGCCGTAGGCGCCGGCCTGCAGCAGGTATTGCGGACGCTCGAAGGTCCACTCCACGCCGGTGCGACGGCCCTGGTAGATGGCCTGCACCGGCAGCGCCACTTCCATGAAGCTGTCCGCGCGCGAGCTGGTCACGCCTTCCAGGCCCACCGGCACCTTGATGTAGCCCAGGCGCACCTTGCCGTAGTCGGCGCCGAACAGGGCCTTGGTCTCGAAGCGGAAGAACACGTCCAGCCACAGCTTGGACTGGAAGTCGAAGTACACCATCGCGTCGTACACGCCCTTCTTCTTCAACGTGGCGCCGAACTCCTTGCGCCGGAACGCGTTGTCGTCCTCCAGGCGACCGTCGTCGTTGGAGAAGTTGTTCCAGTCGTAGGCGTAGTTGCCGGTCACGGCCAGTTCGGTGCCGTCGTTGAAGGCGACCTTGGTCGGCCAGTCGTCGAAACCGTTGGCGGCGACGGCGGGAGCGGCGGCGGTCAGGCCCAGCGCAGCGAAGAGGAGAGTGTGGCGCATGATGGAGTCGTCTCGGTAAGGAATGAAGGCGCGGCAGTCCCCGGCCGGGCTGGTGGTGCCATGGATGGCGCGGGCAGTGCGGCGGTGGACCGCACGCGAACGGTGAGGCCGCTGCGACGCGGACACGGTGCCGGACGTGATGCCCCCTGCATGCAATAGCGGACGCGCCCGGCCGTTCTTTACGGCGATGTTGCAGTCCTGCGGCGCCGTCTCCCCCTGAAGACGTGCGCTGCGATGGCGGCCACGCCGCCATCGGCCGCGAGGGGCGGCGTCTGCGTGCGGCGTTGCGTCAGCCCTTCCGTGAGCCTGCCGCGCCACTGTAACCGCGTCGACACGGCGCGGCGCCGGGCCTAGTACCAATAGGTTATCTGCTTAGACGCTGGCGACGCGTACAAAGGCAGCATTCCGCGACCCGCGTCGGGTGGGCGGACCGTCCCGGAGCGCCTTCGATGCATATCTCAACTTCCCCGGCCAGCCCTGCGCCGCGGCCGGTGCCGTTCTACCGGCATACCTACGTCCAGGTGCTGGTGGCCATCGTCATCGGTGCCGTGCTCGGCCATCTGGAGCCGCAGTTCGCCACGCAGCTCAAGCCGCTGGCCGATGCCTTCATCAAGCTGGTGAAGATGATCATCGCGCCGGTGATCTTCCTGACCATCGTCACCGGCATCGCCGGCATGACGCACCTGAAGACGGTGGGCCGGGTGTTCGGCAAGGCGATGGTGTACTTCCTGTTCTTCTCCACCCTGGCGCTGGTGGTGGGGATGATCGTCGCGCACGTGGTGCAGCCCGGCGCGGGCATGGACGTCAACCTGGCCAAGCTGGACCAGAGCAAGGTCGCCAGCTACGTGCAGAAGTCGCACGACCTGACCCTGGTCGGCTTCCTGATGGACATCATCCCCAACTCGCTGCTCGGCGCGTTCACCGGCGACCAGGTGGTCAACGGCAAGCTGGTCGGGACCAACGTGCTGCAGGTGCTGTTCGTCGCCGTGCTGTTCGGCGTGTCGCTGGCCATGGTCGGCGAGCGCGGCAAGCCGGTCCTGAACTTCCTGGAGGCCTTGATCGCGCCGGTGTTCAAGCTGGTGCACATCCTGATGAAGGCCGCGCCGATCGGCGCGCTGGGCGCGATCGCCTACACCATCGGCGAGCACGGCCTGCACTCGCTGGTGCAGTTGGCCTGGCTGGTCGGTTCGTTCTACGTCACCTCGCTGCTGTTCGTGGTGGTGATCCTCGGCGCCGTCGCCTATCTGTGCGGCTTCTCGATCTTCAAGCTGATCCGCTACCTCAAGACGGAACTGTTGCTGGTGCTGGGCACGTCCTCGTCCGAATCGGCGCTGCCGTCGCTGATGGAGAAGATGGAGCGCGCCGGGTGCGAGAAGTCGGTGGTCGGCCTGGTGGTGCCCACCGGTTACTCGTTCAACCTCGACGGCACCAACATCTACATGACGCTCGCGGCGCTGTTCATCGCGCAGGCCACCAACACCGAACTCACTCTGGGCCATCAGATCACGCTGCTGCTGGTGGCGATGCTCAGCTCCAAGGGCGCGGCCGGCGTGACCGGCGCCGGCTTCATCACCCTGGCGGCGACGCTGGCGGTGGTGCCGGAAGTGCCGGTCGCCGGCATGGCGTTGATCCTGGGCGTGGACCGCTTCATGAGCGAGTGCCGCTCGCTGACCAACTTCATGGGCAATGCGGTGGCCACCGTGGTGGTCTCGCGCTGGGAGAATGCGCTGGATCGCGACCGCCTGCGCCTGGCGCTGGATGGCGAGGCCGTGCCGCTGCCGGCGGTGGCGGCCGAACCGCTCGCCACGCGCTGATCCCTTGCATCACACGACGCGCCGGCCTTGCCGGCGCGTTGCTTTTTTCCTGCCCCCAAGGCCGTGGCGACAGCCGCCAGACAGGACCGCTCCTGCGGCTGGGGGTAGAATTCCGGGCCTCCGCGCCTTTCGACAAAAGAAGCCCTCGATGTCAAACGACGATTTCAAACAGGCCGCCCTCGACTATCACCGCCAACAGCCGCCGGGCAAGATCAAGGTCTCCGCGACCAAGCCCATGCTGACCCAGCGCGATCTCTCGCTGGCCTATTCGCCGGGCGTCGCCTTCGCCTGCGAGGCCATCGTCGCCGATCCGAAACAGGCCAGCGAACTGACCGCGCGCGGCAACCTGGTGGCGGTGATCAGCAACGGCACCGCGGTGCTGGGCCTGGGCAACATCGGCCCGCTGGCATCCAAGCCGGTGATGGAAGGCAAGGGCGTGCTGTTCCAGAAGTTCGCCGGCATCGACGTATTCGATATCGAGATCAACGAGAACGATCCGGACAAGCTGGTCGACATCATCGCCAGCCTCGAGCCGACCTTCGGCGGCATCAACCTGGAAGACATCAAGGCACCGGAGTGCTTCATCGTCGAGCGCAAGCTGCGCGAGCGCATGAACATCCCGGTGTTCCACGACGACCAGCACGGCACCGCGATCATCGTCGGCGCGGCCGTGCTCAATGCGCTGGTGGTCACCGGCAAGAAGATCGAAGAGGTCAAGCTGGCCACCACCGGCATGGGCGCGGCCGGCATCTCCTGCGTCAACATGCTGGTCTCGCTGGGCCTGAAGCCGGAGAACATCCTGGCACTGGACCGCGACGGGGTGATCCACACCGGCCGCACCGACCTGGACCCGGACAAGGCGCGCTACGCCCGCGATACCGACAAGCGCACCCTGGCCGAGATCGTCGAGGGCGCGGACATCTTCCTCGGCCTGTCGGCCGCCGGCATCCTCAAGCCGGAGATGGTGGCGACGATGGCGCCGCAGCCGGTGATCTTCGCCCTGGCCAATCCGAATCCGGAGATCACGCCGGAGGCCGCCAAGGCGGTGCGTCCGGACGCGATCATCGGCACCGGCCGTTCGGACTATCCGAACCAGATCAACAACGTGCTGTGCTTCCCCTACCTGTTCCGTGGCGCCATCGACGTCGGCGCCACCGGCATCAACGAGGAAATGAAGATCGCCTGCGTCAAGGCGATCGCGGCGATGGCACGGCGCGAGGCCTCCGACCTCGGCGCGGCCTACGGCGGCGAGACGCCGAGCTTCGGCCCCGACTACCTGATTCCGCGGCCGCTGGATCCACGCCTGCTGGTCGAGCTGTCCTCGGCGGTGGCGCAGGCGGCGATGGATTCGGGCGTGGCCACGCGGCCGATCGCCGACATGGCCGCCTACCGCGACAAGCTCAGCCAGTTCGTCTACCGCACCAGCCTGATGATGAAGCCGGTGTACGACCGCGCCCGCGCCGACAAGCAGCGCGTGGTCTATGCCGAGGGCGAAGAGGAAGTGGTGCTGCGCGCGGTGCAGAGCGTGATCGACGAGGGCCTGGCGTTCCCGATCCTGATCGGCCGTCCCGACGTGATCGAGGCGCGCATCCAGCGCCTGGGCCTGCGCATCACCGCCGGCGTGGATTTCGAGATCACCAACATCCACGACGATCCGCGCTTCAACGACTACTGGCAGTACTACCACGCGCTCACCGAGCGCCGCGGCGTCACCGTCACCGCGGCCAAGGAACTGATGCGCTCGCGGCCGACGCTGATCGCTGCGGTGATGGTCGCGCGCGGCGAAGCCGATGCGCTGCTCACCGGCGTGGTCGGCCGCTTCCACAAGAAACTCGGCTACGCGCGCAGCGTGATTCCGCTGGAGCCGCGGGTCAGCTCGACCTCGGCGATGACCGGCGTGATCAACCAGCAGGGCGCGTTCTTCTTCGTCGACACCCACGTGCAGGAAGACCCGAGCGTGGAACAGATCGTCGAGGCCACGCTGCAGGCCGCCTATCGCCTGAAGCTGTTCGGCATCGAGCCGAACATCGCGCTGCTGTCGCATTCCAATTTCGGCAGCCACGATTCGCGCGACGCGCTGAAGATGCGGCAGGTGCGCGAGGCGCTGCTCAAGCGCAAGCCCGAGCTCAACATCGACGGCGAGATGCAGGGCGATACCGCGTGGGACGAGGCGCTGCGCAAGCAGATCATGCCCAACAGCACGCTGAAGGGCCGCGCCAACCTGTTCGTGCTGCCGAACCTGGAAGCGGCCAACATCGCCTACAACCTGGTGCGCGTGTTCACCGACGGCGTGGCGATCGGCCCGATCCTGATGGGCATTTCCAAGGCGGTGCACATCCTCACCACCAGCGCCACTTCGCGCCGGGTGATGAACATGACCGCGATCGCCGCGGTCGACGCGCAGATCCGCAAGCAGCTCGACGCGGAAAAATAAGCCGCCACGCGGCTTCCAGCCCGCACCGGCCCGCATGACTGCGGTGCCGGTGCGGCTGCATGTGCTCAAACGGCGCTTCGGGCGTGCGCACACGGCACGGCTGGCAGCACGGCTGCCACCCTCATGTCTTCAGGAGATCCGCTCGCGCGCTGCGCGCGCCTCACGTGCGAGTCGTGCGCGAGGCCGTGCCTGAGCGCGCGATGTCGCCGCAGACGGAATGAGTGGCAGGGGAGGCGGCCGCGGTTGCGCCAGGGGCAGTGAGGGAGTGGCGCTGAAGCGGCAAGAGTGCCGCAACCGCTGCGCCGGGTTGCGGCGAGATCAGCGAAAGGACTGGGCTGGAAGCGGTTTCATATCGGGGCGACAGCGAGTGTCGCAGTGCGAGTCGCGTCTTCACGCGCAGCCGGCACCTGGGCTGCGCGGGGTCGAGCCGGGCACGGGGACGGCGCCAGTGGCGCCGCGCCGCGCTCAGGCCATGCGCTTGCCCACCGGCAACGGCAGGCTGTCGCTGTCGGTCTGGTTCAGCTTGGACGGCTTGCCGGTCAGCAGCACATACGCATCGACGCCGGTAAGTTCGGCGATCTTCAGCAAATGCCGGGCATTGGGGACCGAACGGTTGTTCTCCCAATGACCCAGGGTGCTATGCGCCACGCCCAGCAAGGCGGCAAGCTCGCGCAGTGTGAAACCGGCATTTCGCCGCGCCTGCATCAAACGCACACCTATATCCACGAGACACCTCATAGCGGCATGTCGGCGCCGCGTGATGCCAGCATAGTGGCGCGTTGGTTCCGTATCAAGCGAACCGGAAAGGCGCGTGAAAGGACCGCCTGGGGCCGCCGCCGCGCACCGCGCCCGTGGCGGGACGGGCTGCTAGAATCGCCTGTCCCTTTTTGCCGTGTCCCCACCGCCATGAGCCATACCGCCACCGCGCCCGCCAATGCCCAGACGCGCTACGAGGTGCGCCGCGCCGACCTGCCGCTGAGCTGCCCGACCCCGGAGATGGCGCTGTGGAACTCGCATCCGCGGGTCTACCTGCCGATCGAGGACGAGCCGGGCCTGGAAGCCAAGTGCCCGTACTGCGGCGCGGTCTTCGTGCTGGTCGACTGATCCGGATTCGATGCACCGCCTGACCGTGGTGCAGTTGCTGCCGGCGCTGGAGTCCGGCGGCGTCGAGCGGTCCACCCTGGAAATCGCCCAGGCCCTGGTCGAGGCCGGGCATCGCGCCGTGGTCGTGTCGGCCGGCGGCCGGCTGCTGCCGGCGCTGGCCGCCACTGGCGCCGAACACATCGCCCTGGACATCGGCCGCAAGTCCTTGCTGACCCTGCGCCACGTGCCGGCGCTGCGGCGCCTGTTCGCGCGCGAGCGCGCGGACATCGTGCACGCGCGCTCGCGGCTGCCGGCCTGGCTGGGCTGGCGCGCGCTGCAGGGCATGCCGGCGGCACAGCGTCCGCGCCTGGTCACCACCGTGCACGGGCTCAACTCGCCGAGCCGCTACAGCGCGGTGATGACCCGCGGCGAGCGGGTCATCTGCGTGTCCGAGACCGTGCGCGACTACGTGCTGCAGCACTATCCGCAGACCGATCCGGCGCGCCTGCGGGTGGTGCCGCGCGGTATCGATCCGACGCAGTTCCCGCGCCGTCCCTGGCCCGATGCGCAGGCGCGGGCCTGGGCCGTCAGCCAGGCGCCGGCGTTGGCCGGGGATGGGCCGCTGCTGTTGCTACCGGGGCGCGGCACCCGCCTGAAGGGCCACGCCGACGCGCTGCGCCTGCTGGCGGCGCTGCGCGGCGAGGGACGCGACGCGCGGCTGTGGCTGCCGGGCGCGCGCGAGGCCGGGCGCGAGGCCTACATCCGCGAACTGGAAGCCGAGGCGGCGACCCTCGGCGTGGCCGACGCGGTGGCGTTCACGCCGCCGACCGCGCGCATCGCCGACGCCTACGCCGCCAGCGACCTGGTGCTGCAGCTGTCGCGCAAGCCCGAGGCGTTCGGTCGCACGGTGGTCGAGGCGCTGGCGGTCGGGCGGCCGGTGCTGGGCTGGGCGCATGGCGGGGTCGGCGAATTGCTGGCGCAGCTGCAGCCAGCCGGCGCAGTGGCGACCTTCGACGCCGTGGCCCTGCTGGCGGCCGCGCGCGCGCTGCTGGCACAACCGCCGGCGCCGCCGGCCACGCTTCCCTATACGCTGCAGGCGATGCAGCGCAGCACTCTGGCGATCTATGACGAACTCCGGCCCTGACGGTTCCCTGTCCGCTTCTGCCTTGCCCGAAGTCCGCGAACGCTGGGCGCCGGTCTGGGTGCTGGTGTTCGTCGCGCTGTGGCCGGCGCCCGGCCTGGCCGCCGGGGTGCTGGCGCTGGGCGCCCTGGTCACCCTGGCGCGTCTGCTGCACAGCCGCTTCCGCGGCGGCGCGCGCCGGCTCAGCGGCCCGGCCTGGGCGCTGACCACGCTGCTGTTCCTCACCTACTGGCTGCCGCAGCCGCTGTCGGCGCTGGGCGCGGTGGACGTGCCGCTGGCGCTGCGCGAATCGGCGGTGGACCTGCGCTTCCTGCCGTTCCTGTGGCTGGTGGCGATGGCGGTGGCGACGCCGCGCGGTCGCCGCACCACCTTCAACGGCCTGGCGGTGATCGCCGCGATCTGGACCCTGGATGCGCTGGCGCAGGCGCTGTGCGGCACCAGCCCGCTGTTCTGGTCGCTTGACCAGCTGAAGTGGGCGATCAGCCACCACGGCCTGTGCACGCCGCAGGAGATCGCCCTGGCCGATCGCCTCAGCGGCGTGTTCGGCCCGTGCAACCTGAAGTTCGGCCAGGTGCTGGCCAGTGTGTCGCCGTTCCTGCTGTGGCTGGCCGCGCGCCGCGGCGGTGCCTGGGGCTGGCTGATCGCGGCAGGGGCGGTCGGCGTGGTGCTGGTGCTGGCGGGATCGCGCGCGTCGTGGATCACCTTCGCGGTGCTGCTGGTGCTGTCGGGCTGGCGCCTGCTCGGTGCGCGCAAGCTGCTGGCACTGGGCGTGGCCGCACTGCTGGTGGCGGGGGTGCTGGGTGTGGTGTCGCCGCAGGTGCACGACCGCTTCGAGCGCACCGCGCGCGCGCTCAGCGGGCATCCGGCCGACCTCAACGCGGCGCTGACCGGGCGTGCGCAGATCTGGAGCGCGGCCTGGTGCATGATCCGCCAGCACCCGATCAACGGCGTCGGCGTGCGCGGCTTCCGCGAGGCCTACGTCGGGTGTGACCCGGATCCGACCCATGCCGGGGAATGGGGGCGCGAGCCGGCGTTCCATGCCCACCAGATCGTGCTCGAGGTGCTCGCCGAGACCGGCGTGATCGGCCTGCTGCTGTGGCTGGCCGGTGCCGCGCAGGCGTGGCGCGCCTGGCGCTACGCCTCGGCGCAGGCGCGCGAGCGGGCGCGTCCGGCGATGCAGGCGCTGCTGATCACGGTGTTCCCGTTCAACACCCACCTGGCGTTCTATTCGTCGTTCTGGGGCGGGCTGACCATGCTGCTGATCGGCCTGTACGCCGGCGCCCTGCTGGCGAACGACACTGAACCGGGCGAGCGCGCCGACGCCGCGACGCCGGGGTGAGCGCTCAGCCGCGCTCGTAGAAGTCGCTGCGGCCGCCGGGCTGGCGCTTGAAGCGGCGGTGGATCCACAGATACTGCGCCGGCGCTTCGCGCACCATCGCCTCGATGGCGGCGTTGACCCGCGCGGTGTCGGCGACCATGTCCTCCGACGGGAAGTCCTGCAGCGGCGGCGCGATGCGCAGCACGTAGTCGGCGCCTTCGCGGCGGTGGAAGTACGGCACCACCGCGCAGCCGGTCAGCCGCGCCAGCTGGTGGGTGGCGGTGATGGTGGCCGCAGGCATGCCGAAGAACGGCACGAACACCGTGTCCTTGCCGCGCATGTCCTGGTCCGGCGCGTACCACAGGAAACCGCCGCGCTTGAGATGGCGCACGCTGCCGCGCAGGTCCTCGTTGGCGAACATGGCGGTGGCGTAGCGCAGACGGCCGCGCTTGACCGCCCATTCGAACACCGGGTTGCGGTGGCGCCGGTACATGCCGGCCAGCGGCACGTACTGACACAGCAGTCGGCCGCAGATCTCCAGGGTCATGAAGTGGCCCGACACCAGCAGCACGCCGCGGCCCTGCGCCTGCAAGGCCTGCAGGTGTTCCAGCCCCTCGATGCGGGTGCGCCGGCGGATCGCGCCGATGCCGCCCCACCAGGCGCGGGCGAACTCGAACACGCCCACGCCCAGCGCATCGAAGCTGTCGCGCAGCAGGCGTTCGCGCCAGGCCTCGCTCTGCTCCGGGAAGCACAGCTTCAGGTTCACCTCGGCGGCGTGGCGGCGGGTGCCGGCCAGGCGCAGCGCCAGCCAGCCGATGCCGCGACCCAGGGCGCGCTGCAACAGCCAGGGCAGGCGCGCGGCGATCACCGCCAGGCCGAGCAGCAGCCAGGTGGGCCAGTGGCGGGGCGAGCGTGGCGGCGGTGCGGCCTGGGTGGCGGACGCGGGCGGAGTGGGGGCGGCAGACATGCGCCAAGTTTAGCCGGGCGCGCGCATCACCGCGTCGGCGTGCGCTGCGGCGCGCATGGCGATCGTCTGCCGCCGCCTGCTTGCAACCGGCTATGCTGTCCGGATGCGCAACGATTTCATCGAGCGGCTGCTGCGCGGCCTGTACTCGGCCGTGCTCTATCTGCTGCTGCCGGTCACCGTCTATCACCTGGTCTGGCGCGGTTTCCGCGTGCGCCAGTACTTCCAGCGCTGGGACGAGCGCTACGCCTCGTATTCGCAGGCGCGCGGGCGGCCGCGTGTGTGGCTGCATTCGGTCTCGGTGGGCGAGGTCAACGTCGCCGCGCCGGTGGTCAATGCGCTGCGCGCGCAGCGCCCGGACATCCGCTGGGTGATCACCACCATCACCCCGACCGGTTCGGAGCGGGTGCGCGCGCTGTGGGGCGACGCGCTCGATCATGTGTATCTGCCCTACGACGTGCCCGGCAGCGTCGGCCGTTTCCTGCAGCACTTCCGCCCCAGCCTGGCGCTGATCCTGGAAACCGAGCTGTGGCCGAACATGCTGTTCGGCTGCCGCGACCGCGGCATTCCCGTGTACGTGCTCAATGCGCGGCTGTCGGCGCGTTCGTTGCGCGGCTACCGGCTGCTGCGGCCGTTGATCGGGCGCGCGCTGCGCACCGTCACCTGCGTGGCGGCGCAGTCGCAGGAGGATGCCGAGCGCTTCGTCGCGCTGGGCGCGCGTGCCGAGCAGGTGCGCGCGTTGGGCAACCTGAAGTTCGACATCGCCGCGCCTGCGCACTTGCCGGAGGTCGTCGCCGCGTTCCGCGAGCGCGTGCCGGCGACGCGTCCGGTGTGGATCGCCGCCAGTACCCACGACGGCGAGGAAGCGGCGGTGATCGAGATGCACCGGCAGCTGCGCCGGCAGTGGCCGGACCTGCTGCTGCTGTGGGCGCCGCGGCATCCGGAGCGCTTCGCCAAGGTCGAGGCGCTGGCGCGCGACCAGGGCTGGCGCGTGGCCACGCGCCGCCAGCAGCAGTGGCCGGGCGCCGAGGATGCGGTGTTCGTGATCGATACGCTGGGCGAGCTGATGGGGTTCTATGCGTGTGCCCAAGTGGCTTTCGTCGGCGGCAGCCTGCAACCGATCGGCGGGCACAACCTGCTGGAGCCGGCGGCGGTCGGCACGCCGTCGGTGACCGGCCCGCACCTGCACAACTTCTCCGAAATCTCGCGGCGCATGCGCGAGGCCGGCGCGGTGGCCATCTGCGAGGATGCCGGCGCCGTGTGCGCGGCGCTGCAGACCCTGCTGGGCGACGCGGAGGCGCGCAAGCAGATGGCCGAGGCCGGCTGCGCGCTGGTCGCCAACGGCCGCGGCGCGCTGCAGCGGACCCTGCAGTTGATCGCGCCGCACCTGCCGCCGTTGGCGGGCGATGCGGGCGTGGAGGACTGACGCGTCGTAGAGGTGCGCGGGCATATCCGTCGCAGCGGGTATCGCCATGACGGGCTGTTCATGGGAAGGCTCGTCGCGGCTGAAGCCGCTCCTGCGGCTCCTGCGCATGACATGCGTCGTGACTCGAGGTGCCCTGCAAGTCGCGACGCATGGCACTCGCCGTCCCTCTCCTCCCATCGCGCAGCGCGTCGGGGCTGAAGTCCCTCCCACAGGAGGCTGCCGCCATTCGCCCCACGCCTCCATAAACAAAAACGGCGGACCCGAAGGCCTGCCGTTTCGGCGGCAAGCGCGCGTGCGTGCGCTTACTGCGTGCTGTTGGCGGAGTTGAGCTTGGATTCGGCGCTCTGGGTCAGCAGCGCGTTGATCGACTGCACCTCGGCCACGTCCAGCGAGCCGAGCGCCTGGCTCAGCAGCAGACGGTTCTGCAGGAAGTTGTAGCGCGCCTGCGCGTAGGCCAGCTGCGCCTGGTACAGGGTGCGCTGGTTCTGCACCACGTCCAGCACGGTGCGGGTGCCCACTTCCAGGCCGACCTGCGAGGCATCGAACGCGGCCTGCGCCGAGACCACCGCCAGGCGCCGCGCCTCGATCTCGCTGATCCCGGCCACCACCGTCTGGTAGGCGTTGCGGGTGTTGCGGTCGAGCGCGCGCTTCTGCAGTTCGTAGGTGTCCTGGGCGATGTCGCGCTGCGCCAGCGCCTGGCGCACGCCGGACTGGGTGGCGCCGCCGGCGAAGATCGGGATGTTCAAGGTCAGGCCGATGGTGTTGCTGTCGGCGCGCGGGGTGCTGCCGCTGCCGGAGACGCTGTTGCCCCAGTTCGCGTCGCGGCCGGCGCTGGCCGACAGGCTCAGCGTCGGCAGGTGCCCGGCGCGTGCCGCCGAGACGCTGGCCTCGGCCGCCTGCACCTGGTACTGGTAGGACCGCAGCGACGGGTTCTTGTCCAGCGCCGAGGCGATCAGGCTGTCGATGTCGCCGCCGGTGGCCGGCAGCTGCGGACGGAAATCCTCCGGCAGGCCGCGCAGGTCGCGCACCGGCTGGCCGGTGATCTGGGTCAGCGCCTGGTACAGGTCCTGCAGCGAGTTGCGCGCATTGATCGTGTCGGCGCGGGCCTGGTCGTACTCGGCGCGGGCTTCGTGCACGTCGGTGATCGGCGCCAGGCCCACTTCCAGGCGCTTGTCGGCGTAGTCGAACTGCTTCTTGGCGGCGGCTTCGTTGGTTTCGGCGGCGACCAGCGATTCGATCGCCACCAGCACGTTGAAGTAGGCCGCCGAGGTGCGCACGATCAGGTCGTCGTTGGCCGAATCCAGGGTGTAGTCGGCGGCCAGGCTGCGCGCCTTCTGCGCGCGCAGGTTGGAGAACTGGGCGAAGTTGACCAGGGTCTGCTGGCCCTGCACGGCGTAGCTGCGGCTCTTGCCGGTGCCGGCCAGTTCGCCGCCGCCGCGCTCGACTTCGCTATGGTTGCGCTGCAGCGACGCGCTGCCGTTGATCTGCGGCAGCAGGGCGGCGCGCGCCTGCACTTCGCCTTCCTTGTCGTACAGCCGGGTCGATTCCGCGGAGGCCAACTGCGGGTCGCTGTTGCGGGCCATTTCGTAGACTTGCAGCAGGTCCGTGGCGTTGGCGGCCAGCGGAAACAGCGCGGCGGCCAGCGCCAGGACGAGGGATCGGCGGATCATTGCGGCTTCCTTGATGGATCAGAATGTGAACTGGGGGACTGGCGCTGCGCCTCGCAGGTAGTACGCCAGGTCGGTTTCGAACAGCGATTCCGTGCGCGGCGCGCCCGCTTCGGCATGCACCAGCACCGCTTCCATGACCGGCGCGCGGCCGCGGATCGCGAACAGGCGGCCGCCGGGGCGCAGCCAGGCCAGGAACTGGGCCGGGATCTCGGTGACCGCGGCGGTGACGCAGACCACGTCGAAGCGGCGCTCGCTGTTCCAGGCGAAGGCGTCGGCGGTCTCGATGCGGACGTTGCTGCCAAGGCCGGCGGCGTCCAGGTTGGCGCGCGCGGCGGCGGCCAGGGCCGGCTCGATCTCCAGGCTGACCACTTCGCGGCCGAGCTCGCCCAGGCAGGCGCTGACGAAGCCGCTGCCGGTGCCGATCTCCAGCACGTCCTCGCCCGGCTGCAGGTCCAGGGCCTGCAGCATGCGGCCTTCGATCACCGGCTTCATCATGAACTGGCCGTGGCCCAGCGGAATCTCCAGGTCGGCGTAGGCCACGGCGCGGTGGGCCGGCGGCACGAAGGTCTCGCGCGGCAGCCGCGACAGCACGTCGAGCACGCGCAGGTCCAGCACGTCCCAGGGACGGACCTGCTGTTCCACCATCTTTTCGCGGGCTTGGGAGTAGTCGATCGTCATTTCGGGCATCCAACGCGGAGGGCCGGGCATTTTAGCCGGCACGGAGGCCGGGCGTATGCCGCAGCATCGCCGCCGGACGGTCCGGCGCGCAGTGCCGGAAGTCATCGGCCGTCGCGGACAGCCCCACGGCCGGGCTAGCGCGCCGCATAGGCACGCAGGAAGAAGTCGATGCTGGCCTCGACATGGGCGCGGATCCGCTCCTGGCTGGCGTCGCGGCACAGCCCGCACATCATCAGCGAGTACAGCTCGCCCTTGACCAGGCAGAAGAACTGCGAGGCGGCCAGGTCGAGGTCGGCGATGTCCAGCGCGCCGGCGGCGACGTGGGCCTGCAGCAGCTGCGCCAGGTGCTGCTGGGTGCGCTTGGGACCGGCATTCCAGAACATCTCGCGGACGTGGTCGTCGCCGGTGCCCGGGGTCAGCATCATGCGGTGGGTGGCCATCGCCGCCTCGCTGCTGATCATGGCGAAGAAGGCCTGGCCGATGTCCAGCAACTGGGTGCGCAGCGGTCCTTTCAGGGCGTGCCCGAACAGGTCGTCGGGCAGCAGCGCCTGGCATTGCGCGCGCACCGCCTCGGCGAACAGGGTTTCCTTGTCGCCGTAGTGGCTGTAGACGGTGAGCTTGGAGACGCCGGCGCGGGCGGCGATGCCGTCCATGCTGACCCCGCCGAAGCCCAGTTCGGTGAACATTTCCCGTGCCGCTTCCAGGATCGCGGCGCGTTTGCCCATGTCCTTGGGGCGACCGGGCCCGGCGGGACGCGAGGAGGATTTGGCTGAGGCGGCGGACGATTTGCTGACCATGGGTGGCAATACTAGACCAGTCGGTTCGATATTTATACTAGACCCGCTGGTTCATTATTGTGACGCTGCGTTCGGCGGGCGTGGGGGCCGGGCTGCGCAGTGCGCCGGCGGGCACGGGCCGCAGGGCTACGGCATCCAATGCTTTGCTTATGCGCGGCTTACATTTGCCTAACATCGGGCTCATGGTCGCCTAATCGACTGCTCCGACGATGCCGCCATGGCCATCGTCCCCCTCTCCGCTGCTTCCGGTTTCCGCTTCGCCGATCCTGTGCTGGTCGATGCCCTGCATCCCGATCGCGCGCAGGTGGAAGCCTTCATCGCCCGGGTCTACCGCGAGCGCTACGGCGCGGTCCTGCGCGGCTTTCTTCCGCACCTGCTCGCCTACCATGGCGCCGACGGTCGCCTGCAGGCCGCGCTGGGGCTGCGCTGCGCCAGCGAGGGTCCGCTGTTCGTCGAGCAGTACCTGGCGCAGCCGGCCGAGCTGGCGATCGCCGAGCGGATGCCGCGGCGGGTGGTGCGCACGGAGTTGGTGGAGGTGGGCAATTTCGCCGCCGAGCACGCCGGGGACGCGCGGGCGATGATCCGCGCACTGACCTGCACCCTGCATGGCGCAGGCCTGCGCTGGGTGCTGTTCGTGGCGACCCGGCAACTGCGCAACGCCTTCGACCGCCTGCACCTGGCCACTGTGGAGCTGGGCGAGGCGCGCGGCCAGGACCTGCGCGACGATCCCAGCGACTGGGGCGACTACTACGCGGCGCAGCCGCGGCTGATGTTCGGCGACATCGCCGCCGGGCACGCCTTCCTGCAGCGCGAGGCGGAACCCCGCCACGGCGTGCTGCCCACGTTCCGCGCCTGCCTGGCGGGGGCGCCGTGAGCACGCCAGGCGTCGCTGACCTGCTGGCCGGCTTGCGCGGCGACGACGCGCGCGTGCTTTACGCCGATGGGGCGCTGCGCGAGCGCGATCTGCTCGAGCGCGCACAGCGCCTGGCCGATGCGCTGCAGGAGCATGGGGTGCATTGCGTCGCCAGCCGCCTGGACAACGGCCCCGAGTGGCTGCTGCTGGACCTGGCGATCCGCCTGAACGGCGGCGTGCACGTGCCGCTGCCGACCTTCTTCAGCCCGGCGCAGGTGCAGTACGCCCTGGCCAGCAGCGGTGCGCAGGGGCTGATCGCGGCGCCGGGTCCGGCCCTGGCCGACCTCGACGGCGAGGCGTTGCGCCTGCCGGAGCCGGGACTGGCCGGCCGGCGCCTGACGCAGGCGCCGGTGGCCCTGCCCGCGGGCACCGGCTGCATCACCTACACCTCCGGCACCACCGGCCAGCCGAAGGGCGTGTGCCTGAGCGCCGACGCGTTGCTGCAGGTCGCCGGCTCGCTGGCCGACGCCGCCTCGGCGCTGGCGCCGCGCCGGCACCTGTGCCTGATGCCGCTGTCGACGCTGCTGGAGAACGTCGGCGGCCTGTACGCGCCGCTGCTGTCCGGCGCGCAGATCGCGCTGCCGTCGCTGGCCGAGATCGGCTACAGCGGCGCTGCCGGCCTGGACATTCCGACCCTGATCGCCTGCCTGCACCGCTACCAGCCGCACAGCGTGATCCTGGTGCCGCAGTTGCTGCTGGGGCTGGTCATGGCCGCCGAGCGCGGCGTGCCGCTGCCCGCCTCGTTGCGCTACCTGGCGGTCGGCGGTGGCCGCGTCGGCCTGGGGCTGCTGCGCCGTGCGGCGGCGCTGCAGTTGCCGGTGTTCGAAGGCTACGGCCTGACCGAATGCGCCTCGGTGGTGGCCTTGAACCGGCCCGAGGCGCAGCGCCTGGGCAGCGTCGGACGGCCGCTGCCGCATGCGCGGGTGCAGGTGGTCGATGGCGAACTGCAGGTCGAGGGCGTGCGCTGCCTGGGCTACCTGGGCGCGCCCGGCCCGGCACCGGGGCCGATCGCCACCGGCGACCTGGGCCATGTCGATGCCGACGGCTTCGTGCACATCACCGGCCGCCGCAAGCATGTGTTCATCACCGCGTTCGGCCGCAACGTCTCGCCGGAGTGGGTGGAAAGCGAACTGCTGCAGCATCCGCTGATCGCCCAGGCGGTGGTGTGCGGCGAGGCGCGTGCGCACAACCTGGCGGTGCTGTGGCCGCGCCGCGCTGGCGAAGACGACGCCGCGCTGCACGGCGCGCTGGCCGAGGTCAATGCCGGCCTGCCCGATTACGCCCGCGTCGCCGGCTTCGTGCGCGCCGCCGCGCCATTCAGCGCCGCCGACGGCCTGCTCACCGGCAACGGCCGCCCGCGCCGCGACGCCATCCTGCAGCGCTACGCCGACGCCGTGGCGCAGCGCTATGCCGAACTCGAACCCGATCCCACCCCAGGAGCCTTCCAATGAGTTTCCATGCCCGGCTGCTCGCCGAGACCCAGGCCGAACGCGCCGACCTGATCGCCATCCCGATCATCCAGACTGCCCTGGCCGGGCAGATCGCCGGCGCCGACTACGTCGCCTTCCTCGGCCAGGCCTATCACCACGTGCGCCATACCGTGCCCCTGCTGATGGCCTGCGGCGCGCGCCTGCCGGCACGGCTGGAGTGGCTGCGCAGCGCGGTGGCCGAGTATATCGAGGAAGAACTGGGCCACCAGGAGTGGATCCTCGACGACCTGGCCGCCTGCGGCGCCGACCGCGCCGCCGCCGCCGCCTCGATGCCATCGGCGGCGACCGAACTGATGGTGGCCTACGCCTACGACACCATCGCCCGCGGCAATCCGGTGGGCTTCTTCGGCATGGTGCTGGTGCTGGAAGGCACCAGCGTGGCGCTGGCCACGCGCGCGGCCGAGAGCATCGAGACCTCGCTGGGCCTGCCGCGCAACGCCTTCAGCTACCTGCGCTCGCACGGCGACCTGGACATCGAGCATGCCGGCTTCTTCGAAGGCCTGATGGACCGGCTCGACGATGCCGACGACCAGCGCGCCGTGGTGCATGCGGCCAAGCGCTTCTACGGCCTGTACGGCGACATTTTCCGCAGCCTGCGCGCACAGCCGGCGCTGCCCATGGCGGAGGCCGCATGATGGATCTCAACGGACGCAGTGTGATTCTCACCGGCGCCAGCGGCGGCATCGGCGCCGCCCTGTGCGACGAGCTGGTGGCCGCCGGTGCCTGCGTGCTGGCGGTCGGCCGCGACCCGGTGCGCCTGGCGCAGGTCGCCGGCCGGCATCCGCAAGGGCGGGTGCTGCCGCTGCCGCTGGACCTGTCCACGCCGGCCGGGCGCGCGCAGTTGCTCGCCGCCGCCGGGGCCTTGCCGATCCGTCCCTCGTTGCTGCTGATCGCGCATGCGCAGAGCGGCTTCGGCCTGTTCGCCGAGCAGTCCGAGCAGGATCTGCGGCAATTGCTCGACACCAACCTGATGGCGCCGATGTTGCTGGTGCGCGCGCTGCTGCCGTTGCTGCAGGCGCAGCCGCAGGCCACGGTGGTGGCGGTGGGCTCGACCTTCGGCAGCCTGGGCTTCCCCGGCTTTGCCGGCTACAGCGCCAGCAAGTTCGGCCTGCGCGGGCTGTTCGAGGCGCTGGCGCGCGAGTACGCCGACAGCCATGTGCGTTTCCAGTACCTGGCGCCGCGCGCCACCCGCACCGCGTTCAACACCGCGCAGGTGGATGCGATGAACCAGGAGCTGAAGGTCGGCGCGGATACGCCCGAGCGGGTGGCGCGCGCGCTGCGCCAGGCGATCGAACGCGGCGATCGGCGCCTGCAGATCGGCTGGCCGGAAAAACTCTTCGCCCGCCTCAACGGCGCCCTGCCGGGGCTGGTGGACCGCAGTTTGAAAGCGCAGTTGCCCGTGGTGCGCCGGCATGCCGCGCGCGCTCCTTCCCGATTTGGAGATGCCCGATGAACGTCCGTCTGCGTGCGCTGTCGTTGTTGCTTGCGCTGTCGCCGCTGGGGGCGGCCGTCGCCGCCGCGCCGCTGACGCCGGCAGTGGTCGCGGTGCGCGACCAGTGGGCCCAGGTCGCCTACCAGACGCCGAAGCCGCAGCGCCTGCAGGCCTATGCCAGCCTGGCCGCGCAGGCGGCCGCCGCTCGCCAGGCGGCGCCGCGCGATCCGGCGGCGCTGATCTGGGAGGGCATCGTGCTGTCCAGCGAAGCCGGCGAGCGCGGCGGCCTCGGCGCGCTGGGCCTGGTCAAGCGCGCCCGCAGCGATTTCGAGCAGGCGCTGGCGCTGGACCCGGCCGCCCTGAACGGCGCCGGCTGCACCAGCCTGGGCGCGCTGTACTACCAGGTGCCGGGCTGGCCGGTGGGCTTCGGCGACGACGCCAAGGCGCGCGCGCTGCTGCAGCAGGGCCTGCAGTACGACCCGGACGGCATCGACGCCAACTACTTCTACGGCGATTTCCTGCGCGCGCAGAAGGACTGGAGCGGCGCCGCGGCGGCGCTGCGCAAGGCCCTGGCGGCGCCGCCGCGGCCCGGCCGCGAGGTGGCCGACCACGGCCGCCGCCAGCAGATCCAGGCGGCGCTGCACGAGGTCGAAACGCATCTTGCCAGCCGCTGAGCGGCCGCCCACACTGCGGTCATGCGCATCCTGCTGGTGGAAGACGATCTGTCGCTGGGAGAGGGCATCCGCACCGCCCTGCGCCGCGCCGCCTATTCGGTGGACTGGGTGCAGGACGGTGCCGCCGCGCTGGCCGCGATCGGCGATGGCGAGATCGACCTGGTGCTGCTGGACCTGGGGCTGCCGCGGATGGACGGGCTGGAGGTGATCCGGCGCACCCGCCAGCTCGGTGCCGACGTGCCGATCCTGGTGCTCAGCGCGCGCGAGCGGCCGGCCGACCGTGCGCTGGGCCTGGACGTGGGCGCCGACGATTACCTGGGCAAGCCCTTCGACACCACCGAACTGCTGGCGCGCACGCGTGCGCTGCTGCGGCGCAGCGCCGGCCGCGCCACGCCGCAGCTGGAGATCGGCGCGCTGCACCTGGACCCGGAGCGCCTGGCGGTGCGCTGGCGCGGCCGTGCCCTGGACCTGACCCGGCGCGAGTTCGCCCTGCTGTGGCTGCTGGCCGAGCGCCACGGCCGCGCCATCGCCCGCGATTCGATCCAGCAGCGGCTGTACGGCTGGGACGAGGATGTGGCCAGCAACGCAGTGGATGTGCACGTGCACCAGTTGCGGCGCAAGCTCGATCCGGCGCTGATCCGCACCGTGCGCGGGGTCGGCTACGCGCTCGACACCCAGGCCGCGACGGCGGCGCCATGAGTTCGATGCGGCGACGCTTGCTGGGCGGCCTGCTCGGCGTGGTGGTGCCGGTGTTCGCGCTGACCGCGCTGCTGAGTTACCGCGCCGGGCTGCAGGAGGCCGGCGAGATGTTCGATGCCAAGCTGGTGCAGTCCTCGCGCGTGTTGCTGAGCCTGGTCGACGAGCCGCTGGACGATCTGTCGCGGCTGGGTCCGGCCGGCGATGCCATCGTGATCCGCGGCTGGCATGGCCAGGCGCAGGGCGTGGGCGAGGCGCTGGCGTTCCGCACCGGGCACGCCTACGAAAGCAAACTCGCGTTCCAGGTGCGCGACCGCAATGGCCATCTGCTGCTGCGCTCGGACAGCGGGCCGACCCGGCAGCTGGCGCCGCTGCGCGCCGGCTTCGCCGACGTCACCCTGGATGGCGACCGCTGGCGCACCTTCAGCCTGCGCTCGCCGGGCGGGCGCTGGTTCCAGACCGGCGAACAGGCCGATATCCGCGAGGAACTGGCCGAGGACATCGCGCTGGGCACGGCCCTGCCGTTGCTGCTGGCCCTGCCGGTGCTGGTGGTGCTGGTATGGCTGGTGGTGAGCTGGGCCAGCGGCGCCCTGAGCCGGGTCTCGCAGGCGATCGGCGAGCGCGACCCGCAGCGGCTGGAACCGCTGCCGCTGCAGGGCGTGCCGCGCGAGATCCTCGGCCTGGTCGCCGCGGTCAACGGGCTGATGCGGCGCCTGCAGACCGCGCTGGAGCGCGAACGCCGCTTCATCGCCGATGCCGCGCACGAACTGCGCACTCCCATCGCCGCGCTGAAGGTGCACGCCGACAATCTGCGCCAGGCCCGCGACGCCGACGAGCGCAGCGAATCGCAGCGGCACCTGGACGCCAGCGTGCGCCGGGTGGAGCGGCTGGTCGCGCAGTTGCTGACCCTGAGCCGGGTCGAGCCGGGGGCTGCCGCCACGGCGCTGTCGCCGCTGGCGCTGGACGCACTGGTGGCGTTGCAGGTGGAGGAGGCGCGCGACCAGGCCGCGCGCCGCGGCCAGCACCTGCACCTGCGCCGCAACGACCCGGCACGGCTGCCGGCCAACGAGGCGGGGCTGTCGGCGCTGGTGCGCAACCTGATCGACAACGCGCTGCGCTATGCGCCGCCGCAGGGCCAGGTCGAGGTGGCGCTGTGCGCCGGCCGTGACGGCGTCTGCTTCAGCGTCGAGGATTCCGGCCCCGGCATCCCGGCCGAAGCGCGCGAGCGGGTGTTCGCGCGCTTCCACCGCGAGCTGGGCAGTGGCGTGGAAGGCAGCGGCCTGGGCCTGGCGATCGTGCGCGAGGTGGTGACCGCGCACGGCGGCGAGGTGACCCTGGACGCCTCGCCGACCCTGGGCGGCCTGCGCGTCTGCGTGACCCTGCCGCTGCCCCCGTGAGCCAGGCCTGGGCGTCAGGAACACCCTGACATCGGCGCCGAACAGGCGGTGATAGATTAGCCATCTGCCCACAGGGGGTACCCGCGCGCCGTTGCAGGTGTGATTCGGAAAGGGATGGAACAGGGGGATCGGCGTCACGATAGTCGCGACGGCGCGCTAGCGCTGTGTCGCCGCCTGGGCGTGGTGATATGCCTGCTGCTGGCGCTGTGCTGCGCCAGTGCCGCCGCGCGCGCCGAACCGGCCGCGCCGCTGACCGAGCGCGCGGTGCTCGACCGCCCGGTGATCGCGCGCTGGACCATGGAAGAGGGGCTGCCGCACAACCTGGTGCACGCGCTGGCCCAGGACCGCGACGGCATGATCTGGGTGGGAACCTGGGAAGGCGTGGCCCGCTTCGACGGCCGCGCCTTCACCGTCTTCGATCGCCAGAACACCCCGGGCATGGAGTTGTCGGGCGTGTTCGCACTGCTCGCCGAAACCGATGGCGGCATGCTGGTCGGCACCGCCTACGACGGCGTGTTCCGCTACGCCGCCGGGCGCTGGGAGCATCTGGGCGATGCGCGCGCGCAGCGCCTGCGGGTTACCGCGATGCTGCGCGATGCCGGCGGCGCGCTGTGGGTGGGCAGCGAGGACGGCCTGTTCCGGATCGAGGCCGACGGCCGCCTGGTCGATGTCGGCACCGCCGCGGGGCTGCGCCGGACCCGCATCGCCGCGCTGCTGCGCTACCGCGATGCGGTGCTGGTGGGCACCTCGCAGGGGCTGTTCCGCCTGACCGCGCACGGCACGCAGGCGCAACGCTGGGGCACGGCGGCGATGCGCACCGCCTCGATCCGGCGGCTGACCCCCGACCGTCACGGCGGCCTGCTGGTGGCCAGCGACGAGGGCGTGTTCTGGCTCGGCGGCAACGGCGAGCTGCAATGGCTGCGGCGCGGCCAGCGCGTCGATGCCGCGCTGCAGGACCAGGACGGCCAGCTATGGATGAGCCTGTCCAGCGGGCAGCTGTTGCGGCGCACCGCCAACGGCGCCAGCGACGAAGTCCTGTCGATCTCCGGCGTCGTCAGCCCCGCGTTGATCGAGGACCACGAGGGCCTGGTATGGGCCGGCAGCACCGACGGGCTGTTCCGTGTCGCCAAGGGCGACGCCGGCGGCCTGACCCGCCAGGACGGGCTCGGCAGCGACTACGTGCGCGTGGTCGAGCAGAACGCCGATGGCACGATCTGGATCGGCCACGCCGCTGGCGTGGACCGCTGGGAGGGCGGCCGCATCCGCGCGGTACGGCTGAGCGAGCGGCCGGGCCGCGATCCATCGGTGCTGGCGCTGGCCGCTGCCCGCGACGGCGGCATGTGGGTGGGCACTTACGACCAGGGCGTGCTGCTGCTGTCGGCCGACGGCACGATCCGGCAACGCCTGGGCGTGGCCGCGGGCGTGCCGCGGACCATGGTGCGCGCGCTGCTGGCCGATGCCGACGGCGGCCTGTGGATCGGCGGCAACGAGGGGCTGCTGTACCGCAAGGGCGATCGCACGCGGGCCTACGGCAGCGCCGACGGCCTGCCCGGGCGACAGGTGCAGGCGCTGTACCGCGACCGCGCCGGCGTGCTGTGGATCGGCACCAATCAGGGCGTCGCCACGCTCGCGGGCAACGGCACGCTACAGGCGCGGCCAAGCGGGCAGGGCTTCCCGGCGCAGAACGCCTTCGACTTCCTGGAAGATGCCGACGGCACCCTGTGGGTCGCCAGCGACCGCGGCCTGCTGCGGCTGCGCGGCGGGCAGTGGCGCATCTACGACCATAGCGTCGGTCTGCCGCGCGACAAGCTGTTCCGGCTGCTCGACGACGGCAACGGCAACCTGTGGGCGAACAGCAACCGCGGCGTGCTGCGCATCGCGCGTGCGCGGCTGGCGGAGCTGGACGCGGGCCAGCGCAGCACCCTGGCGGTGGACGTGGTCGACCGCAGCGACGGCATGCCCGGCGGGCAGGGCAACGGCAGCAGCGCACCGGCCGGCTGGCGCAGCCGCGACGGGGCGCTGCTGATCCCGACCTCGGCCGGGCTGGCGCTGATCGATCCGGCCCTGCCGAGCCGGCGCAACGTGCGTGCGCCGCCGCTGGTGATCTCGCATGTGCAGGTGGACGGCGTGGCGCAGCCGCTTCGTGGCGAGTACCGCCTGCACGGCGGTGTCGCCCGGCTCGCGGTCGGCTATGCCGGGCTGAGCTTCCGCTCGCCGGACAAGGTGCGCTACCGCTACCGCCTGCAGGGATTCGACCGGCAGTGGGTCGATGCCGGCAGCAACGAGGAAGCCGTCTACACCAACCTGCCGTCGGGCAGCTATCGCCTGGACGTGCAGGCGATGACCAGTCCGCTGGACTGGTCGCGCAGCGAACGCATCGGCAGCGCCTCGCTGCAACTGCAGCTTGTGCCGCCGTTCTGGGAGCGCTGGCCGTTCGTGGTGCTGGCGGCGCTGTGCGCGACCGGTCTGATCCTGTGGTGGTACCGCGGCCGCAGCTATCGCTACCGGCGCCGCCAGCGCCGGCTCAACACCATCATCGCCGAGCGCACCCACGAGCTGAAGGCCAAGAACCTGGCGTTGAAGCTGGCCAACCTCGAACGCGAGGACCTGGTGCGCAAGCTCGCCTACCAGGCCGGGCACGATGCGCTGACCGGCCTGCCCAACCGGCGCACCGGCGATCCCTATCTCAACACGGCGCTGGAGCGGGCGCTGAGCGCGCGCACGCCGTTGTGCGTGGCGCTGCTGGACATCGACCACTTCAAGAAGATCAACGACGCCTACGGCCACGAGATCGGCGACGAGGTGCTGCGCCGGGTCGGCGAGGCGCTGCGCGACAGCCTCGGCGAGCAGGCGTTCGCTGCGCGCCATGGCGGCGAGGAATTCCTGCTGGTGCTGCCCGGCCTGGACCAGGAGGCGGCGCGCGCGCGCCTGGACGCGCTGCGCCTGCGCGTGGCCGACCTGGTGCTGTACGCCGACGACGGTCGCGCGGTGCGCTTCACCGCCAGCATCGGTTTCGCCTGCCTGTCGCCGGCCCTGCGCACCCGCCGCGACCTGCTGGTGAAGGCCGACAAGCACCTGTACCAGGCCAAGCGCGAAGGCCGCGATCGGGTGGTCGGCTAGGCCGCTGCCGCAACCCGGACGCAGCGCGTCGGTGGCGCAGCGACGAACGTTGTGCGGGAAGCGCGCGCAGGCGCCAGGCAGGCGCCAGGCAGGCGCCGCGAAGCGCGTGGGGCGTTGCAGTGGGGCGTTGCGCACCGCCGCATCGCTGCGGCGGGCGGGAGACGGCCGGCGCGGGTGCGCCGCCGCGGATCAGGCCTGCAGGCGCTGCAGCACCGCCTGCGTGGCGGCGTCGGTGGAGATGCCCTGGCCGGGCGCGGCGAGATCGGCGGTGAACGCCTGCGCGTCGAGCGCGGCATCCACCGCCTGCTCGATCGCCGCCGCCTCGGCTTCCAGGCCCAGCGAGTGGCGCAGCAGCAGCGCCGCGCTGAGGATGGTCGCGTAGGGGTTGGCGATGCCCTTGCCGGCGATGTCCGGCGCCGACCCGTGGATCGGCTCGTACAGGCCGATGCGGCCGTCGCCCAGCGAGGCCGACGGCAGCAGGCCCAGCGAGCCGGCCAGCATCGAGGCTTCGTCGGTGAGGATGTCGCCGAACATGTTCTCGGTGACGATCACGTCGTACTCGCGCGGCTTGGCCAGCAGGTGCATGGCCATCGAATCGACCAGTTGGTGTTCCAGGCGCACGTCCGGGAATTCCTCGCGGCCGATGCGCGCGGCGACGTCGCGCCACAGCCGCGAGGTTTCCAGCACGTTGGCCTTGTCCACCGAGACCACGTGGTTGCGGCGCTGCCGGGCCAGGCGGAACGCGCTGCGCAACACCCGTTCGATTTCCGCGACGGTGTAGCGGCACAGGTCGCTGGCGTCGCTGGCGCTGCGGGTCTTGTCGCCGAAGTAGATGCCGCCGGTCAGTTCGCGCACCACCACGATGTCCACGCCCTGCAGCAGGTGCGGCTTGATCGGGGAGGCGTCCAGCGCCGCCTTGTGCGGCTTGACCGGGCGCAGGTTGGCGAACAGGCCCAGGCCGCGGCGGATCGCCAGCAGGCCCTGTTCGGGGCGCACCTTGGCGTTGGGGTCGGACCACTTCGGTCCGCCGACCGCGCCCAGCAGCACCGCGTCGGCGCCCTGGCAGGCGGTCAGCGTCGCCGCCGGCAGCGGCTCGCCGTGGCGGTCGATGGCGATGCCGCCGATGTCGTGTTCGTGGAACTGGAAGTCGTGGCCGTGGCGTGCGGCGACGGCGCGCAGCACCGCGACCGCGGCGGCGGCGACTTCCGGACCGATGCCGTCGCCGGGCAGGACGACGATGTCAGCGTGCATGGGTGGCCTCGTAGCGTTCGATGTCGGGTTGGCGCAGCAACAGGTAACCCATCTCGTCCACGCCCTCGAGCAGGCAGGTCTGCGAGAACGCATCGAGCGGGAAGCTGTAGACGCGGCCGTCGGGCGTGCGCAGCTCGCGCGCGGCCACGTCCACGGTCAGTTCGTCGTCCGGGCGCTGCATCAGCGTCTGCACGTCGTCCTCGGCCAGCACGATCGGCAGCAGGCCGTTCTTGAGGCTGTTGTTGCGGAAGATGTCGGCGATCTCGCTGCTGACGATGGCGCGCAGGCCCAGGTCGGTCAGCGCCCACGGCGCATGCTCGCGCGAGGAGCCGCAGCCGAAGTTGCGCCCGGCCAGCAGGATCTGGCGGCCGGCGTTGTGCGCTTGGTTGAAGGCGAACTCCGGGTTCGGCGTGCCGTCGGCCTGCCAGCGCCAGTCGTTGAAGGCGTGGCGGCCGAGGCCGGCGCGTTCGGTGGTGGACAGGAACCGCGCCGGGATGATCTGGTCGGTGTCGATGTTGGTCTGGCGCAGCACCACGCTGCGCGAGGTGAGGGTGGCGAAGCCGGCCATCACGGGGTCTCCTGGGAAGCGACGGAGTCGGGGGCGGGCGCCGCGGTGTCGGCCACCGGCGGCAGCGCCGCGGGCGGCACGTGCGGCGGCAGCAGCGGCTGGTGGCGGTGCGCGAAGGCGCGGGTGGTGGTGGCGACGAAGGTCAGCGTGGCCGCGAATGCGGCGATGTGCGGCGCCATCACGCGACCTCCGCGAACAGCGCGCGCGGATCGCTGACCTGGCCGTTCACCGCGGCCCAGGCCGCGGTCAGCGGCGAGGCCAGCAGGGTGCGCGACCCCGGGCCCTGGCGGCCTTCGAAATTGCGGTTGCTGGTGCTCACCGCCAGTTGCCCCGGCGCCACCAGGTCGCCGTTCATGGCGATGCACATCGAGCAGCCGGATTCGCGCCATTCCGCACCGGCCGCGCGCACCACCTCGTGGATGCCCTCGGCCTCGGCCTGGCGCTTGACGATCTCCGAGCCCGGCACCACCAGCATGCGCACGTGCGGCGCCACCTTGCGGCCGCGCAGCACCTGCGCCACTTCGCGCATGTCGCTGAGCCGGCCGTTGGTGCAGGAGCCGACGAACACCACGTCCACCGGCGTGCCGATCAGCGCGTGCCCGGCTTCCAGGTGCATGTAGTGCAGGCCCTTCTGCGCTGCCGGATCCTGCGCGGCCGGGATCGGCACGTCCACCGCGATCGCGGTGCCGGGGTGGGTGCCCCAGGTCAGGGTCGGGCGGATGTCGCGCGCGTCGATGCGCACCTCGGCGTCGAAGCGCGCGCCGGGATCGCTGCGCAGCTGCGACCAGCGCTGCACGGCGGCGTCGAAGTCGGCGCCCTTGGGGCCGCGCGGGGTGTTGGCGACCCAGTCGAAGGTGACCTGGTCCGGCGCGACCATGCCGGCGCGCGCGCCGGCCTCGATCGACATGTTGCACAGGGTCATGCGCTGCTCCATGTCCATCGCTTCGATGGTGGAGCCGCGGTATTCCAGCACGTGGCCGGTGCCGCCGTTGACCCCGATCACGCCGATGATGTGCAGGATCACGTCCTTGGCGCCCACGCCCGGCGCCAGCGGCCCGTCGACGGTGATCGCCATGGTCCTGGCCTTGCGCTGCAGCAGGCACTGGGTGGCCAGCACGTGGCCGACTTCGCTGGTGCCGATGCCGAACGCCAGCGCGCCGAACGCGCCATGCGTGGAGGTGTGGCTGTCGCCGCAGACGATGGTCATGCCGGGCTGGGTAAAGCCCTGTTCCGGCGCGATCACGTGGACGATGCCGCGGTTGTCCGAGCCCATGTCGAACAGTTCGATGCCGTAGTCGGCGCAGTTGCGCGCGAGCATGTCCACCTGCGCCTCGGAGGCCGGGGTGTAGTACGGCAGCTTGCCGTCGGCGCCGCGCGGCAGGGTCGGCGTGGAGTGGTCCATCGTCGCCTTGGTGCGGTCGGGCCGGCGCGGCGCCAGGCCGCGCGTCTTGAGTTCGGTGAACGCCTGTGGCGAGGTCACTTCGTGGATCAGGTGCAGGTCGATGTACAGCACCGCCGGGGCGGCGGCGCTTTCGGGGACGACGACGTGCGCGTCCCACAGCTTGTCGTACAGGGTGCGGGGAGTGGCGGACATTGCGGAACTACCTGGCAGGAAAGCTGGGCGGGGAAGGGGAGCGAAGGCGAGCGTGCACGAGGACGATGACCGCGCTGTGGCCGCTCAGGCCAGCGCGTCGGCCGCGGCCGGCGCGCCCTGGCGCTGGCGCAGCACGCGGTTGGCCACGTCCAGCCAGGCCAGCGCGCTGGCCTCGATGATGTCGCGGCTGGTGCCGGTGCCGTCGTACTCGACCTCGCCGTGGCGCACGCTGAGATTGGCCTCGCCGCGCGCGTCGGCACCGATGCCGACGCTGTGTACCTGGTAGCTGTCCAGCACCAGCTGCACGCCGGTAGCGGCCGACAGTGCGGCGAACAGGGCGTCCACCGGGCCGTCGCCCTCGGCGCGCTCGCTGACCCGCTGGCCGTCCGGATCGGACAGCTCGACCTGCGCGCTGGCGCGCTGGCCACGGTCGCTGACGGTCATCGACGACAGGCGGTAGCCCTGGCTCTCCGGCGCGTCCTGCATCATCGCCTGCAGGTCGGCGTCGTTGACCACGCGCTGCTGTTCGCACAGCGCCTTGAACGCGTCGAAGGCGATGTTCAGTTCGGCCTCGTCCAGCACGTAGCCGAGCGCGCGCAGGCGCTGCTCGACCGCGGCGCGGCCGCTGTGGCGGCCCAGCACCATCTGCGAGGACTCCCAGCCCACGTCTTCCGGGCGCATGATCTCGTAGGTGCCGCGGTGGCGCAGCATGCCGTGCTGGTGGATGCCCGACTCGTGGGCGAAGGCGTTGCCGCCGACGATCGCCTTGTTGCGCTGCACCGGCATGCCGACCAGGCGCTGCAGCAACTGCGAGGTGGCGACGATGCGCGGGGTGTGGATCGCGGTGTCCAGTTCGTAGAACGCGTTGCGCACCTTCAGCGCCATCGCGATCTCTTCCAGCGCGCAGTTGCCGGCGCGCTCGCCGATGCCGTTGATGGCGCATTCCACCTGCCGCGCGCCGCCTTCCACCGCGGCCAGCGAGTTGGCCACGGCCAGGCCCAGGTCGTTGTGGCAGTGCGCGCTGAATACCACGCGGTCGGCGCCGGGGACGCTGGCGATGATCCGCGCGAACATGCCGCGGATCTCTTCCGGGGTGGTGAAGCCGACCGTGTCGGGCAGGTTGATGGTGGTGGCGCCGGCGGCGATCGCCACGCTGGCGACCTCGGCCAGGAAATCCTCCTCGGTGCGGGTGGCGTCCTCGGCCGAGAACTCCACGTCGTCCACGTACTGGCGCGCCAGCGCGACGTGCTTGCGCACCGACTCCAGCACCTGCTCGCGGGTCATGCGCAGCTTGTGCTCGCGGTGCAGCGGGCTGGTCGACAGAAACACGTGCAGGCGCGGATTGGCCGCCGCTTCCAGCGCCCGTGCCGAGGTCTCGATATCGGCGGCCAGGCAGCGCGACAGCACCGCCAGGGTCGGGCCGCGCACTTCGCGGCCGATCAGCGCCATCGCCTCGCGGTCGGACTGCGAGCTGGCCGGGAAGCCGGTCTCGATGATGTCCACGCCCAGCTCGGCCAGGGCGCGCGCCATCACCAGCTTCTGCGGCGGGGTCATGCTGCAGCCGGGGGATTGCTCGCCGTCGCGCAGGGTGGTGTCGAAAATGCGGATGCGGGGGGTCTGGGAAGAAACGGAAGTGTTCACCAGATGGGTTCCTCTACGGCGGCGGTGGCTTGCGGATGGGGATGCGGGGACGCGGCGATGCGGGCAGGAGCGGGCGGGGCGGGACGTTGGCTACGAAGTCGCTCGGCGCTGCGGCGGCGCGGCTTGCGCGGCGGGCGCGGGCGCACCTCCGACAGCAGCGTCGCCAGCACGCCGGCGTCGATGTTGCCGCCGGACACCACCGCGCATTTGCGCTTGCCGGCGACGCGGCGCCCGGCCGCCAGGGCCAGCGCGCCGGCGCCCTCGGCGATGACGTGCTCCTCCAGCGCCAGGCGGACCAGCGTTTCGCGCAGTTCCGCCTCGCGCACGATCACCACGTCGTCGAGCAGGCTGGCGCACAGCCGGCGGGTGATGAACCCGGGGATTTTAACCTTGACGCCGTCGGCCAGGGTGGGCACCGGATCCACGGCGCGGACGTCGCCGCGGATCGCCCGCGCCATCGAGTCCACGCCCTCGACCTGCGCGCCGACCACGCGCACGCCCTGCGAGCGCAGCGCCAGCGCCACACCGGAGGCCAGGCCGCCGCCGCCGATCGGCACGATCACCACGTCCGGGGCGTGCGCGGCCAGCTCGATGCCGACCGTGCCCTGGCCGGCGATCACGTCCGGGTCGTCGAAGGCGGACAGGAAGCGGTAGCCGTTCTGCTCGGCCAGTTCGCGGGCGAAGGCGAAGGCCTCGTC
This sequence comes from Xanthomonas sp. LMG 12462, assembly GCF_009192885.1. NCBI lineage: Bacteria > Pseudomonadati > Pseudomonadota > Gammaproteobacteria > Lysobacterales > Lysobacteraceae > Xanthomonas > Xanthomonas sp. LMG 12462. Next base: position 33,059 of record NZ_NMPP01000050.1, read on the forward strand.
GTAGCTGTTGCCGTGCTGGCGCACGGTGGCGCCCCAGTGCGCGACGCCGGCGATCTTGGTCTGCGGCGCGCCGTGCGGCATCACCGTGATCGCCTGCACGCCCAGCCGGTGCGCGGCCCAGGCCACGCCCTGCGCGTGGTTGCCGGCGGAGGCACAGATCACCGCGCGCTCGTCGCCGCGTTCCAGCCCGGCCAGTAGCGCATTGAGCGCGCCGCGGACCTTGTAGGAACCGGTGCGCTGCAGGTTTTCCAGTTTCAGCCAGACGCCGAAGCGCTCGGCGTAATGCACCGGCGTCGGCGGCAGATAGCGGCGCAGCCGCGCCTGCGCGGCCAATACGTCGGCCACGCTGACGGCGACGTGGCCTACGTCCGGCTCCTGCGGGGCGGGGATGTTAGACATGCGCTCGGGACCCGCGGCCCGGGACCCGGGACCCGGGAAAAGCGGGTTCCCGGAGAAGCGACCTCCATGGAAGAAGACACCTCCGCGCAGTCCTGGCTTTCGCGCGTCTCGCGCTGCGCCCGACGCCCGCGGCGACCGCCACGGGTCCCGGGTTCCGGGCCCCGGGTCCCGACCGCCTCATACCACCCCATCCAGCGCGGTCACGCGCACCGATTCGCAGTCGTAGACCTTCTCCATCTGCAGGCGCAAGGTCTCGCCGGGGCGGTTGCCGTCCACCACCAGTTGCAGGTGCCAGCGGCCGGCGTCCTCGGCCACCGGTGCGCCGCTGATCGAGATCGGCGCGAAGCCGCGGCGTTCGGCCATGCCGATCGCGCGCAGCAGGGCGCCGTCGATCGGTTTCAGCACCAGGTCAAGCTGGTAACGCATGTGTCGTCTCCTGGCGCTGGGCAGCGGGATTGCTTTCCAGCATGGTGCTGTTGGCGGTATTCGGCGGCACCAGCGGCCACACGTTGGCGCGCGCGTCGATGGCCACGTGCAGCAGCGCCGGGCCCGGCTGCGCCAGCAGCTCGGCCAGCGCGTCGTCGACCTGGCCACGCGCGGTGATGCGCTTGGCCGGGATGCCGAACACCTGCGCCAGCGCGGCGAAATCCGGGTTGTCCGAGAGGTCGATCTCGCTGTAGCGCTCGGCGAAGAACAGTTCCTGCCATTGCCGCACCATGCCCAGCGAGCTGTTGTCCAGCAGCACGATCTTCACCGGCAGCTTGCAGCGGGCGATGGTGACCAGCTCCTGCACGTTCATCATGAAACTGCCGTCGCCGCTGACCAGCACCACGGTGCGGTCCGGGCAGGCGAACTGCGCGCCCATCGCCGCCGGCAGGCCGAAGCCCATGGTGCCCAGCGCGCCGCTGGTCAGGTGGTTGCGCGGGTGGTTGAAGCGGCAGTGCTGGGCGACCCACATCTGGTGCTGGCCGACGTCGCAGGCGATCACGGTGTCGGCCGGGGCCAGTTCGCTCAGCCGCTTCAGCAGGCCGGGCGCATAGATGTCCTGCCCGGGCGCGTCGTAGCGCGCGCCGAACTTCTCGCGATGGCCGACGCAGCGCGCGTGCCAGGCCTCGCAGGTGCTGGTCGCCGCGGCCAGCGCACGCAGCGCCTGCGCCACGTCGCCGGGCACGGCGATGTCGGCCTGGCGCAGCTTGGAGATCTCGCAGGCGTCGGCGTCCAGGTGGATGACCCGCGCGAACGGCGCGAACTCGGCCAGCTTGCCGGTGGCGCGGTCGTCGAAGCGCGCGCCGACCACGATCAGCAGATCCGACTCCTGCACCGCCATGTTGGCGGCGCGGGTGCCGTGCATGCCGAGCATGCCCAGGTAATGCGGGTGCGCGTGCGGCAATGCGCCCAGGCCGCGCAGGGTCAGCACGGTGGGGATGCGGGTGGCCTCGACGAACGCGCGGAACGCGTCCACCGCATCGCCCAGGGCGATGCCGCCGCCGCCGTAGATCACCGGCTTCTCGGCGCCGGCGATCGCCGCCAGCGCCTCGGCCAGCACCGCATCCTGCGGCGCCGGCGGGGTCGGCACCGCCGCCGGCACGTGCGCCGGCAGATGCGCGGCATCGGCCAGCTGCACGTCCTTGGGCAGGTCGATCAGCACCGGCCCCGGCCGCCCTTCGCGGGCGATGCGGAACGCGTCGCGCAGCACCTGCGGCAGGTCGTCCACGTGCCGCACCAGGAAGCTGTGCTTGACGATCGGCAGGGTCAGGCCGAACACGTCCAGCTCCTGGAACGCGTCGGTGCCCAGCAGCGGCGTGGCGACCTGCCCGGTCAGGCAGATCATCGGCACCGAGTCGAGCATCGCATCGGCGATGCCGGTGACCAGGTTGGACGCGCCCGGGCCGGACGTGGCGACGCACACGCCGACCCGTCCGCTGGCGCGGGCGTAGCCGTTGGCGGCCAGCGCCGCGCCCTGTTCGTGGCGGACCAGGATGTGCTTGAGCTGGCTGTCTACCAGCGCGTCGTAGAACGGCATGATGGTGCCGCCCGGATAGCCGAACAGCGTGTCCACGCCTTCGGCTTCCAGGGCCTGCGTCAGCCAGCGCGCGCCGTTGCGGGGCGTGCCGTGAGCGGAGGAGTTCATACGGTGGCGACCTTTCGGTGGAAGCGGGTGGGGGAGCCGCGGATTACGCGGCCTTGGTGCCGCCGGCGGCCGGTGCGGCAGCGGCGTCGCCGTTGAGCCACACCATCTTGGCGCGCAGCTGCTTGCCGACCGTTTCGATGGGGTGGTCCAGATCGGCCTGCTTGAACTTCTTGTAGTTCGGCAGGCCGGCGTCGTATTCGGCCACCCAGTTCTTGGTGAAGGTGCCGTTCTGGATGTCGGTCAGCACGTCGCGCATGCGCTCCTTGGTCGCCGCGTCGATCACCCGCGGGCCGCTGACGTAGTCGCCGTACTGCGCGGTTTCGGAGACGAACTCGAGCATGCGGGTGATGCCGCCTTCGTAGAACAGGTCGACGATCAGCTTCAGTTCGTGCAGCACTTCGTAGTAGGCGATTTCCGGCTGGTAGCCGGCTTCCACCAGCACTTCGAAGCCGGCCTGCACCAGCGACGAGGCGCCGCCGCACAGCACCGCCTGCTCGCCGAACAGATCGGTCTCGGTCTCTTCCTTGAAGGTGGTCTTGATCAGGTTGGCGCGCGCGCCGCCCAGGCCGGCGGCGTATTCCAGCGCGAACTGCTCGGCCTTGCCGCTCTTGTCCTGGTACACCGCCCAGATGCACGGCACGCCGCGGCCGATCTCGTACTCGCGACGCACCAGCGCGCCCGGGCCCTTCGGCGCGACCAGCACCACGTCCAGGTCGGCGCGAGGCTTGATCATGTCGAAGTGCACGTTCAGGCCGTGCGCGAACAGCAGGCACGCGCCCTGCTTCATGTTCGGCGCCAGCACTTCTTCGTACAGCTTCTTCTGCACCATGTCCGGGGTCAGCACCGCGACCAGGTCGGCGTCCTTGACCGCCTCGGCGGGGCTCTTCACCACGAAGCCGTCGGCCTGCGCCTTGGCTTCGGTCGGGCCGCCGGCACGCAGGCCGATGGTGACGTCGAAGCCGGACTCGCGCAGGTTCAGCGCGTGCGCGCGGCCCTGGCTGCCGTAACCGACGATGGCGATCTTGGTGGTGGGCTGGGCGGAACTGGTCATTGTGCGGATGTCCTTGAACGGTGTTGGAGTGGAGAGGGGTCTTGCATTCGTGGTCACTGAAACGAAAAACCCCGCGCCGTTGCCGGTGCGGGGTCTGATCGAATCCTGGCTGCTTGTCGCTTACACGCCGGTTCGTCCCGCACTTGTGGGCGAGGTAATAAGCACGAGTACGAGGAGCGACGCAGCAGCGTCCGCGCGCAACGCGGCGGGCTGGCGGGTCGACTTCGGGCGGGTGTGGCGCTGCAACATGCAGCGAGATAACCATGGGCTTTGCGCGACTGTCAACTGTGTTGCGGGCCTCCGCGGGCGAATGTGCCGAAAGCCGCGCCAGCACTGCATGGTTACGCATGAAACGGAGGCGGCGCAGGCGACGAATGGCGCCAATTGCGCGGAAATCCGGCCTTTGCGATGGCGCGATGTGAGCGCCTGCGCGGCGGCACCCGCCGCACTCGGGTACGGTGGGCGTCCCCTGTTCTCCGGAGAGCCGCGCATGTCCGTTTCGCTTCCTTCCCTGGCGCGCCTGGCGCTCGCGCTGGCACTGGCGACGTCGGTGCCGGCGCAGGCCGCCGACCGCATCACCGGCCAGCCGTTCGCCACGCGTTCGGAAGTGATCGCCCCGCACGCCATGGCCGCCACCTCGCAGCCGCTGGCCACGCAGATCGCACTGGAGACCATGCGTGAGGGCGGCTCGGCGGTGGACGCGGCGATCGCCGCCAACGCCGCGCTGGGGCTGATGGAGCCGACCGGCAACGGCGTCGGTGGCGACCTGTTCGCCATCGTCTGGGATCCGAAGACGCAGAAGCTGTACGGCTACAACGGCTCCGGCCGTTCGCCGAAGGCGCTGACCCTGGCCGAGTTCCAGCGCCGCGGGTTGAAGGAGATCCCGGCCACCGGTCCGCTGCCGGTCTCGGTGCCCGGTGCGGTCGACGGCTGGTTCGCGCTGCACGAACGTTTCGGGCGCAGGACGATGGCGCAGAACCTGGCGCCGGCGATCCGCTACGCCCGCGACGGCCATCCGGTGGCCGAGACCATCGCCTACTACTGGGATCGCTCGGTGCCGCGGCTGTCGCAGTACCCCGGCTTCAAGGAGCAGTTCACCATCGACGGCCACGCCCCGCGCAAGGGCGAGCTGTGGAAGAACCCGAACCTGGCCAACACCCTGCAGCAGATCGCCGACGGCGGCCGCGACGCGTTCTACAAGGGCCCGATCGCGCGCACCATCGATGCCTACTTCAAGGCCAACGGCGGCTTCCTGCGCTACGAGGATCTGGCCAGCCACCACGGCGAATGGGTCGAGCCGGTGTCCACCAACTACCGCGGCTACGACGTGTGGGAACTGCCGCCCAACAGCCAGGGCATCGCCGCGCTGCAGATGCTCAACATCCTGGAGGGCTACGACTTCTCCAAGATCCCGTTCGGCTCGGCCGAGCACGTGCACCTGTTCACCGAAGCGAAGAAGCTGGCCTTCGCCGATCGTGCGCGCTTCTACGCCGACCCGGCGTTCCAGCCGGCGCCGCTGGCGCGGCTGATCTCCAAGGACTACGCCGCGCAGCGGCGCGCGCTGATCTCGATGGACCGCGCGCTGAAGGAAGTGCAGCCGGGCACGCCGAAGCAGTTGGAAGAGGGCGACACCATCTACCTGACCGTCGCCGATGCCGACGGCATGATGGTGTCGCTGATCCAGTCCAACTACCGCGGCATGGGCAGCGGCATGGCGCCGCCGGGGCTGGGCTTCATCCTGCAGGACCGCGGCGAGATGTTCGTGCTGCAGAAGGACCATCCCAACGGCTACGCGCCGGGCAAGCGTCCGTTCCAGACCATCATCCCCGCGTTCGTGACCAAGGACGGCAAGCCGTGGCTGAGCTTCGGGGTGATGGGCGGGGCGATGCAGCCGCAGGGCCACGTGCAGATCCTGATGAACCTGATCGATTTCCACATGAACCTGCAGGAGGCCGGCGACGCGCCGCGGATCCAGCACGATGGCTCCACCGAGCCGACCGGGCAGGCCACGGCGATGCGCGACGGCGGCGAGCTGAACCTGGAAACCGGCTTCGCCTACGACACCATCCGCGAACTGATGCGCAAGGGCCATCGGGTGATCTTCGCCGACGGGCCGTACGGCGGTTACCAGGCCATCGCGCGCGACCCGGGCAGCGGCGTGTACTACGGCGCGTCGGAAAGCCGCAAGGACGGGCAGGCCGCCGGCTACTGAGGCCGGCCGCGCGCGGGGGCGTTCATTCCTGTGCGCGGGGCGCCGCCGCGTCTGCGTCGTCCCGCGCCGCCTGTTCGCGCGCGATCCAGGCCTCGATCATGTGCCTGGCGCGTTGCGCCTGGCGGCGTTGGCGGTTGGACTCGGCATCGAGCACGCGGTACAGCGACACGATCACCAGCACCATCAGCAAGGCGAACGGCAGCGCCGCGATGGTGATCACGCCCTGCAGCGCATCCAGGCCGCCGGCCAGCAACAGCACCGCGGCGATCAGCGCCACCGCCACGCCCCACACCAGCTTGCGCGCCAGCGGCGGGTCGCCGGCCTCGTCGGTGGACATGCTGGCCAGCACCAGCACCGCCGAATCGGCGGAACTGACGAAGAAGATCATCAGCAGCAACAACGCCACGCTCGACAGCTGCAGCGACCCCGGCAGGCTGTCGAACAGGGTGAACAGCACCGTCTCGTAGCCGTTGTGCAGCGCCTGCAGCATGTCCACGTGGCCGAACAGCTGCGACCACAGCGCGGTGCCGCCGAACACCGAGAACCACAGGAAGCCGAGCAGGGTCGGCGCCAGCACCACGCCGACGACGAATTCGCGCACGCTGCGGCCGCGCGAGACGCGGGCGATGAACGCGCCGACGAACGGCGCCCAGGCGATCCACCAGGCCCAGTAGAAGATGGTCCAGTCGGCCACCCAGCGGTCGCCGGAGAACGGCGACATGCGCAGGCTCATCGTCACCAGTTGATTGAGGTAGGCGCCCAGCGTGGTGGTGAAGGTGTCGAAGATGAAGCCGGTGGGGCCGAGCACCAGCACCGCGGCCAGCAGCAGTGCCGCCAGCGCCAGGTTGATGTTGGACAGCCACTTGATGCCGCGTTCCACACCGGTGCTGGTGGACAGCATGTACAGCACGAAGGCCACGCCGATCACCGTCAACTGCAACGGCACCCCGGCGTGCACGCCGAACACGCGCTGCACGCCGGCGGCGATCTGGATGGTGCCGAAGCCCAGGGTGGTCGCCACGCCGACCGCGGTGGCGACCACCGCGGCGATGTTCACGCACTGCCCGATCCAGCCGCGGTGATGGCGGCCGATGACCGGCTGCAGGATGTCGCTGATCAGCCCGCGGCCGTTGCGGTTGTACTGGAACCAGGCCATCGCCAGGCCGATCAGCGCATACACCGCCCAGGGATGCAGGCCCCAGTGGAAGAAGGCGTAGCGCATCGACGCGCGTGCCGCCTGCATGCTCTCCGGCGCCAGCCCCTCCGGCGGTTTGAGGAAATGCGAGATCGGCTCGGCCGCACCCCAGAACACCAGGCCGATGCCCATGCCGGCGGCGAACAACATCGACAGCCAGCTCCCGCGCGAGAAATCCGGCTCGGCGTCTTCGCCGCCGATGCGCAGGTTGCCGAAGCGACCGAACGCCAGGTACAGCAGGAAGCTCAGGGTCAGGAACACGATCAGCAGGTACAGCCAGCCGGCACTGCGGATCACGTCGGTCAGCGCGGTCTGCACCACGTCATTGAAGGGGCCGGGGGCAACGCCGGCGATCAGGACCAGCAGCGCCACCAAGGCGATGGAAATGCGGAACACCATGGTGGAGCGTCTCCAGTCGGGGAACGGATGGGGCGTCGCCGCTGGCGACACGCACGCAGGGCAGACGGCGGCGAGACAGCGTGCGGCGCCGGCAGCGGGCACCGGGTGCCGGCGCTGTCGCCTGCCGCATCGCGCTGTCACTGCGAGGCGAGGTCGCGCAACAGCGTGCGCTTGGTGCCCAGGACGGGTCGGTCGGGCTGCAAGGCAGGGATCTTCGCGAAGACGACGTCATCGCCGTGTCGTGGCCGTGTCTGTCGATGCACGCCGCGGGCATGATGGTGATCCCGGTTGCGGCGTCCGTCGCTGCGAGGGCGCGGCAGGAGCCGATACCATGGCCGCAGCACTGAGGGAGACGCCGATGGCCTTGTTCTCACGCAGTCCCGATGCCGACGCCGCGCCCGTTGCCGGTTTGCCGGATGCGCCGATCGCCTTGTTGCGGCTGGAATCCGATGGTCGCGTGAGCGCCGCCAACCGTGCCGCCCTGGACCTGCTGGGGATGCCGGCCGAGACCTTGCTCGGCGCCACCAGCGAGGCGATCTGGGGCCTGCCGCTGACCGCCCTGGTGGACGCCGAAGGCAGTTGGCAGGCGCCGGGAGCCGATCCCACGCGCCGCGTGCGCTACCAGCGCGACCGCGACCGCAGTGGCCAGGGCTGGCTGCTGTCGCTGCCGCATCCGGAAACCGCGGCGCTGTTGCGCGACGTCGCCCTGCTCGGTGCCGGCCAGGCCCAGGGCGCGATCAGCCCGGCGCTGCAGGCGGTGGCGCAGCGGATCCAGGAAGGCGTGGCGGCGCAGGCGCTGCTGGATCGGGTCGGCGAGCGGCTGACCGGCTGCGATCTGGATCTGGGGCTGCACACGCCGCTGTCGGCGCAGGAGGCCGAGGCGATGCCGGGGCGGCGCCTGTCGGCCGGTTTCGGCAACCTGGCCGAGGCGATCCGCCAGGCGGTGGCGCTGTCGCTGCAGATCGCCGCCGACGTGCCGCACGTGGTCGCCGAGAACGACGAACTGGCGCGGCAATCGCAGACCCAGCTCGATGCGCTGCAGACGGTGCTCACTACCACCCGGCAATTGCTGCAGAGCCTGCACGAGATGGATCGCGACCTGCGCGCGGTGATCGCGGTGGCGGCCAGCGCAGACGACAGCGCCCGCCAGGGTGTGGAGGCGGCGCGCATCCTCGGCCAGGCGATGCAGGAGGTGGCGCGGCGTTCGGCACGCGCCAACCAGGTCATCGAGGTGATCGATGCGGTCGCATTCCAGACCAACATCCTCTCGATCAACGCCAGCATCGAAGCGGTACACGCCGGCCCGGCCGGGCGCGGCTTCGCGGTGGTCGCCACCGAAATCCGGCAACTCGCCGAACGCGCCGCCACCGCGGCACGCGACGTGCGCAGCATCATCGGCGAGACCGGCGCCGCCCTGCATGACAGCGCGGCCTCGGCGCAGCGCACCGAGCAGGTGCTGGGCGGCATCGGCGAATTGCTCGGCCGCGCCAGTGCGGCGATGGAGGCGGTGGCCGGCCGCATCGCCACGCAGAGCGGAGAGATCGGCGGCATCGACCGTGCCATCGAGCACGTGGTCGGGCTCAGCCGCAGCAATCTGCAGCACGCCGCGCAGGTGGTGCAGCGCAGCGCCGACCTGGCCGCGGGCAGCGGCACCCTGCACGACTGCGTGAATCTGTTCCGGCTGCCCGCCGATCCGATGCGCCAGCCACGGCATGCGCGCGTGCGCGATCTGGCCCAGGCCGCTGCGGTCAGCGTCGGCCTGGCCTTCGAGGCAGCGCTGATGCGCGGGCGCATCGGCGAGGAGGCGCTGTTCTCCACCGAGTACGTGCCGATCCCCGGCATCGACCCGCCCAAGTACCGCACCGCGTTCGATGCGTTGTGCGACGAGCTGCTGCCGCCGCTGCAGGAGCCGCTGCTGGCCGCGCATCCGTGGATCGTGTTCGCGATCTGCGCGAACGTCGACGGTTACGTGCCGACCCACAATCTGCGCTTCAGCCAGCCGCTCAGTGGCGACCGCGCGCGCGACCTGGTCGGCAACCGCAGCAAGCGCATCTTCGTCGACCGGGTCGGCCGCAATGTCGGCCGCCACACCGAGCCCTATCTGCTGCAGGTGTATCGGCGCGATACCGGGCAGATCCTGTTCGACCTGTCGGTGCCGGTGCATGTCCGCGGGCGCCACTGGGGCGGCTTGCGCATGGCCTACATGCTGGAATGAGCCGGCGCGCGCGTTGGCAAAAAAAAGCCGCCGGCAGTGCCGGCGGCGATGAGAGAGAGCTCTGATTCTTGTGCGCGCATGCTAGGCCGGCCACGTGGCCGCGGTTTGTCGCCGGCGCCGTCGCGTGTGGCGGCGCTGACACATGCGCGCGGCGGCTGTGCCGGCGTTCAGCCGCATCGGTTGGCGGCGAGCGGCGGAAACGGGTCTAATAGCCGCAGAAGCGGGGGTACCGTCGGCGCAGGCCGCGGTTGAGACAGTCCCTTCGAACCTGATCCGGTTGATACCGGCGTAGGGAAGCTTCGCAAGTCCGCTGCGGGCGCGTGCGCGTCCGGGACGGGCCCGCGCCGCCGCTTCGTCCGAGATGCGAGTCCGCTCGCACCCGTCCCGCTTCCCCTGCGGGTCACTTGAACCAGGACGAACGCCGATGAACGCCGTACCCAATCCGCTGCAGCAGCAGACCGACACCTTGTCCGCGGCGGTGACCCGCCCGATCCCTGGTTCGCGCAAGATCTTCGTGCCGGGCTCGCGCGCCGATCTGCAGGTGCCGATGCGCGAGATCGCGCTGACCCGCACGCCCACCGTGTTCGGCGGCGAGGAAAATGCCCCGGTCACCGTCTACGACACGTCCGGGCCGTACACCGACCCGCAGGTGCGGATCGATCTCGGCGCCGGCTTGGCGCCGCTGCGCGCCGCCTGGATCGCCGAGCGCGGCGACAGCGTGGCGCTGGCCGGGCTCAGTTCGCAGTTCGGGCGCGCGCGCGAGGACGATGCGCGCCTGCAGGCGGTGCGCTTCCCGGCACGGCGTCTGCCGCGACGCGCCCGCGACGGCGCCAACGTCACCCAGATGCATTACGCACGGCGCGGGATCGTCACCCCGGAAATGGAGTTCGTGGCGATCCGAGAGAACCAGCGCCTGCAGGACCTGCGCGATGCGCAATTGCGCGTGCAGCATCCCGGCGAAGCGTTCGGCGCCGCCATCCCGCGGCAGATCACGCCCGAGTTCGTGCGCGACGAGATCGCCCGCGGCCGCGCCATCCTGCCGTGCAACATCAACCATCCGGAAAGCGAGCCGATGATCATCGGCCGCAACTTCCTGACCAAGATCAACGCCAACATCGGCAACAGCGCGGTCAGCTCCGGCATCGCCGAGGAAGTGGAGAAACTGGTGTGGGCGATCCGCTGGGGCGGGGACACGGTGATGGACCTGTCCACCGGCAAGCACATCCACGAGACCCGCGAATGGATCGTGCGCAACTCGCCGGTGCCGATCGGCACCGTGCCGATCTACCAGGCGCTGGAGAAGGTGGATGGCCGCGCCGAGGAACTGACCTGGGAGATCTTCCGCGACACCCTGATCGAGCAGGCCGAACAGGGCGTGGACTACTTCACCATCCATGCCGGCGTGCTGCTGCGCTACGTCCCGCTGACCGCCAAGCGCGTCACCGGCATCGTCTCGCGCGGCGGCTCGATCCTGGCCAAGTGGTGCCTGGCGCATCATCGCGAGAACTTCCTCTACACCCACTTCGAGGATATCTGCGAGATCATGAAGGCCTACGACGTGGCCTTTTCGCTGGGCGACGGCTTGCGCCCGGGTTGCATCGCCGACGCCAACGACGCCGCCCAGTTCGGCGAACTGGAAACGCTGGGCGAACTGACAAGGCTCGCCTGGAAGCACGACGTGCAGACCATGATCGAGGGCCCCGGCCACGTGCCGATGCAATTGATCAAGGAGAACATGGACAAGCAGCTGCGCGAGTGCGGCGAGGCGCCGTTCTACACGCTGGGGCCGCTGACCACCGACATCGCGCCCGGCTACGACCACATCACCTCAGCGATCGGTGCGGCGATGATCGGCTGGTTCGGCACCGCGATGCTGTGCTACGTCACGCCGAAGGAGCATCTGGGCCTGCCCAACCGCGCCGACGTGCGCGACGGCATCATGGCCTACAAGATCGCCGCGCACGCCGCGGACCTGGCCAAGGGCCACCCCGGCGCGCAGGTGCGCGACAACGCCTTGTCCAAGGCGCGCTTCGAGTTCCGCTGGGACGACCAGTTCCATCTCGGCCTGGATCCGGAGAAGGCGCGCGAGTTCCACGACGAGACCCTGCCCAAGGACGCGCACAAGCTGGCGCATTTCTGTTCGATGTGCGGACCGCACTTCTGTTCGATGAAGATCACCCAGGACGTGCGCGACTACGCCGCCGAGCACGGGGTCGACGCGGAAGCGGCGCTGCAGGCCGGCATGGCCGAGAAGTCGGCGCAGTTCCTGGCGGCTGGCGCGCAGGTGTACCGCGCCGAGTGAGCGCACGGCGGTCGGCGCCGCAGGGCGCCGCCGCCACTGCCGACATGGACCTGGCCGTGCGTGGGTGTGCGAAGTGCGCCGCGATCATGACGACGGCGTCATCCACGCGCGCGTCTATGATGCGCGCTGGTCGCCACAGGGAATGTCTCATGCTGCGCTATGCGTTCGCGCTGCGTCGCCATCCGTCCGCGCTGTTGCTCGCGGTGCAACTGCTGGGCGTGCTGCTGTATCCCTGGATGGAGGACACCGCGGCCGGGCGCGCGCTGTTCGGCGCCTTCGGCATCGTGGTGCTGGCGCTGGCGTTGTGGGTGGTCAACCGCGGACCCTCGGCGCTATGGATCGCCTGTTGCCTGGCGCTGCCGTCGGTGGCGCTGTCGATCGCCGCGGCGCTGCTCGGCAATCCGGCAATGACTGCCTGGGCGCAACTGCTGGAAAGCCTGCTGTACTTCTATACCGCCGGCAGCCTGATCGCCTACATGCTGCAGGACCACGTGGTCACCCGCGACGAACTGTATGCCGCCGGCGCCACCTTCACCTTGCTGGCCTGGGCCTTCGCGTTCGTCTTCGCGGTGTGCCAGCAATGGCTGCCGGGCAGCTTCACCGCGGCCGTGGACGCGGCCTCGCCGCGGACCTGGATGGAATTGCTGTATCTGAGCTTCAGCGTGCTCTCGGGCGTGGGCCTGAGCGATGTCGTGCCGGTGCAGCCGTTCGCCCGCGCGCTGGTGATGATCGAACAGTTCGCCGGCGTGATGTACATCGCCTTGGTGGTGTCGCGATTGATTGGGCTCAGCGTCACACGCCACATGAAGACGTGAACGTGGCGTAAAAAAAAGCGCGCCCAGGGGCGCGCAGTCATGGAGCGATTATGTGAATTTCGTCGGCGGAGAGAGAGCCTGAATGCGTCGTCGCGGCTAGCGGCGGCGATGACTAGAGTAGAATTGAGTGACAAGCCGCGCTTGGCGGCATCCGCTGCCTCGTTTTGCCGAGTTTGCTCGTTGGCCTCTGTCACGGGGCCACGCGTGGTCGCGCAGCCGCCGCATTCGCGGCACCTCCCTCACGGCGTTCTTCGTTGTCCAACATGGTTTCCTCATCGTTCGCCACACCGACGCTTCCGCAACGGATGCAGGTGGGCGATTGCCTGGTGCTGCTGTCCTTGCGCGAGGTGCACGCCCCGCGCGCGCGCCGGCCGCAACGGCTCACGCCCAAGGCGATGGGGGTGCTGCGGGTGTTGCTGGCGCAACCGGGTCAAGTGGTGGAGCGCGAGGCGCTGTTGGCGCAGGTCTGGCCGGACACGCAGCCGACCAACGATGTGGTGACGCAGGCCATCACCCAGTTGCGCAAGGCGTTCGCGGCCGGCGTGCGCGGCGAGGCGCCGGTGTACATCGAGACCCTGGCCAAGTCCGGCTACCGCCTGGTGGCACCGGTACAGGCCTTGCCGGATGTCGAGGCCGAGGCGGGCGCGGCGGCGGCTCCATCGCTGGACACGGACGCCGCCACGGAGACGGCTGCGGCGCGTGTTCCGGCCATCGACCCTGCGGCGCGGCGGCGCGCGCCGTCATGGCTCGCCGCCGCCGCCGGTGCGGCGGCGATGCTGGTGCTGGTGCTGGCGCTGGCCTGCTGGTGGTGGTTCGCGCGCCCCGAGGCCGTGCCCGCCGACAGCGCCGAGCAGGAACGCGTGCTGGGCAGCCCCAAGCGGCCGTACCGGCTGATCACCGCCATGTCCGGGTTCAAGCTGGAGCCGGCGCTGTCTCCGGATGGCGCGCAGGTGGCCTATGCCGCACGCGCCAGCGGCAGCGATGGCACCCAGCTGCTCATCCAGCCGACCAGCGGCGCTGCCGGCAGTACCCCCCCGCGCTCGCTGGGCGTTCCGGCCCGCGGCGCCTCCGACCGCCTGCCCGCCTGGTCGCCCGACGGCACGCACATCGCCTTCGCCCGACTCGGTGCCGACCGCCAGTGCCGGGTGATGCTGGTGCAGGCCGACGGGCGCACGCCCGCGCGCGAGGTCGCGCGCTGCGACGACAGCGAATTGCTCAGCTTCGACTGGACGCCGGATGGCCGCGGCCTGGTGTTCGGCAGCATGAACGGGCGTCAGCCGGCGCGCGGCATCCGCGTGCTGGATCTGGGCAGCGGGCGCTGGACGGCGCTGGATTATCCGGTCGCCGCCGGCGATTTCGATTACGCGCCGCGTTACTCGCCGGACGGCAAATGGATCGCCTTCGTGCGCAATCCGCAGATGGGCGGGCTGTGGCGGATGCCAGCGGCCGGCGGCACCGCCGAGCCGTTGACCCACGAATTCGCCGAGATCCGCGGCTGGGACTGGGCGCGCGACGGGCAGGGCATCGTGTTCGGGCGCCGCGTCGATGGCGAGACCCGGCTGTACCGGCTGGACACCCAGACCCGGCGCCTGCGCGACCTGGGCCTGAGCGATGCGCAGGCGCCGCGGCTGGCGCGCGACGGCGGCAGCCTGGCGTTCGTGCACCGGCGTCCGCAGTTCGCCGTGTACCGCATCCGGGCGGGAGCGGCGGATGTGCCGCGCGAGCGCCAGCGGCTGTTCGCGTCCACCGGCCGCGACGGCCAGCCGAGCATCGCGCCCGACGGGCGCCAACTCGCCTTCACCTCCGATCGCGACGGCAGCTATGCACTGTGGTGGGGCGATGTGCGCCAGCCGACCTCGTTGCGGCTGATCGAGGGCGTGCGGCCGGAGACCCGGCAGCCCCTGGCGTGGTCGGCCGACAGCCAGGTGCTGCTGGTCAGCGGCCGCGATGCGCAGGGGCATTCGGCGATCTATGAGGTCCGGCCGCAATCCGGCAGTGTGGCGGCCTTGCCGGTGCCGGCCGGCGAGCCGCTGCAGGCGTTGTACACCGCCGAACCCGGGCAACTGCTGGTCCTGCTGGGCGAGAACGGCCGCACCCGCCTGCAGTTGTACGACCGGCGTGCAGTGCCCTGGCGGCCCTTGGCGAGCTTGCCGGATGTTTCCCAGGTCCGCGCCGATCCTGCCACTGGGGAAATCCTGTTCACCCGGCTCGCGCGCAGCGGCCTGTGGCGCGTCGATGCCAGCCTGGACCTAGCCAGCGTGCGTGTCGTGGACGACAGTCTGCCATCGCTGTGGCGCTACCGCAGCTGGGCGCTGGGCCCCGAGGGTGCGGTGCATTACCTGTTCCAGACCGGCGAATGCGCCAGCCGCATGGCGCGGATCGACGGTGGCCTCGCTGCAAGCGTGTGCCTGGACCGCGACCACTTCAGTGCGGTCAACGGCTTCAGCATCGATCCGCGCAGTGGCGACGCCTATGTGGCACTGGCGGTCGAGGACGGCAGCGAGATCGGCTTCATGCGTATGCATGAGCAGCCGGAATGGTTCTCGACCATCTCGCACAACTGGCTGATCCGGAAGGAAAAATAGGCTTCGTAAGTTGTTCGTAAGGGCGTCGTGGCGATTTCGGACAACTATCGCCAAGACGTCCTGACCTGTCGCCACATTCGGCAAAGACTGCGCACCGGTTTACGTCAAGCAGGTGCTCGGATGCGGCAATCTTTCCTGGTCGATCATGGACAACAACTGGTGCTGGACGCCGACGACGCGCCGGCGGGTCCGGCCTGCCTGGGCGCAGCGCGCCTGGCCAGCGTGCAGGCCTCGGCGAATGCCTTCACGGTCTGGCTGCAGTTGCGTGGCAGCGCCTGGATCGAGGCCAAGGAGGGACGTTTCGCCCTGCGCCGCGGCCAGTGGCTGGCCTTCGAACGCGACTCGCGGCCGATGCTGCAGACCGACCGCGACGGCCTGTGCATCGGTCTGAGCCTGGATGGCGAGGCGCTGAAGGCCTTGGGCCGGATGGCCGACGAGACCTTGTATGCGGGGCGCGGCGAGTTGTCGCTGCGCGAGACGCGGACCGCCTTGCGCCTGTGGCGGCAGGCGGCGGCGCGGCCCGGCGATGCGTTGGCGATGCGGCCGGTGCTGCTGCATCTGGCCTCCATGCAGGGCGAGTTGTCGCGCCGCGTGCAGCGCTGTCCCGGGCGCTCACGGATGCGCAAGCGCCAGGTGTTCGGGCGCATGCAGCGTGCGCGGCTGTATCTGGACGGCAATCGCGACCGCGTGGTGCGGATCAGCGAACTGGCCGAGCTGACCAACTTCTCCGGCTGGTACCTGTCCAAGACGTTCCAGAGCCTGTACGAGGAAAGCCCGCAGGCGTTGTCGGCGCGCCTGCGCCTGGAGCGCGCGGCGGACCTGTTGCGCGACACCACGATGATGATCGGCGAGGTGGCCGCCGCCAGCGGATTCGACAACTGCTGCAGCTTCGCGCGGGCGTTCCGCGCACGCTTCGGCGTCTCCGCCTCGCAATATCGCGATGGCAGCACCGTGCCGCCAGAATCGGCAAAGTCTGCAGGCGACAGCGGCAAAGCAGCCGCGCTCACCGGAACGTAACGTGCCGAGGGCGTCTTAACACGCCCCTAACGTTACCCTGGAGAGATTGATGAACCTTCGCACTCCCGCAGTGCGGCTGGGCTTGCTGCCCGCCAGCATCGCGATCGCGTTGACGCCGGCGATTGCCGGCGCGCAAGAAGCCGCCGCCTCGTCCACCACCACGCTGGACCGGATCGAAATCACCGGTTCGCGCATCCGCAGCGCCGACGTCGAAACCCAGCAGCCGATCCTGACCCTGGACCGCCAGGCGCTGGAGCGCCAGGGCTACACCTCGGTCGCCGACGTGCTGCAGAACCTGACCTCGGCCGGCTCGCCGGCGATCTCGCGCGCCGACGCGCTTGCGTCCGGCGAAAACGTCGGCGGCTACTACGTCGACCTGCGCAACCTCGGTGCCGAGCGTACCCTGGTGCTATTGAACGGCAAGCGCCTGGGCGCGACCACCTCCGGCCTGCAGGACCTGAGCCAGGTGCCGATGGCGGCGATCGAGCGCATCGAAGTGCTGAAGGACGGCGCCTCGTCGATCTACGGCTCCGACGCCATTGCCGGCGTGGTCAACGTCATCACCCGCAAGCGCTTCGACGGCGCCGAAGTCTCGGCCGAGTTCGGCCAGTTCGGCGAAGGCGACGGCAAGACCTCGCAGTACTCCTTCACCATCGGCACCCAGGGCGAGCGCGGTGGCGTGGCGCTGACCGCCGAGTATTCCAAGCAGGATCCGGTGTTCGCCAAGAACCGTTGGTTCAGCCGCGACGGCAGCCGTGGCCCGAACTCGACGCCGAGCGGCTGGAGTCCGATCAGCCAGAACGGCAGCTGGTGCAACCCGCTGACCGTGGATTGCTCGGATCCGGAAGTCGCTGTGTGGCAGACGCTGAACCAGGGCGGCAACCCGAACAATCCGGCCGACTACCATCCGCTGACCCCGGCCGAGTACGCCAACTCCAACCAGCAGATGATGGTGCAGACCGGCATCGAGCGTAAGTCGGTGTTCGCCAACGCCAACTACGACCTGACCGACTCCATCGTCTTCAACGCCGACGTGCTCTACAACGAGCGCACCACCGATCAGCAGATCGCCGGCTATCCGTACCAGTCCGCCGCGTTCGGCACCCCGCTGGCCGGCGACAGCGCGTTCAACCCGATCGGCCAGGACATCGACTTCCGCCGCCGCCTCTGGGAAGTGCCGCGTACCACCGAGAGCAAGCTGAAGACCACGCGCTTCGCGCCGACCATCAGCGGCTCCTTCGAGTTCGCCGACAAGAGCTGGGACTGGGACGTCGGTGCGCTGTGGAACCGCAACGAGAGCACCAAGACCGGTCACGGCGACATGAGCCTGATCGCGGCGCGCCAGGCACTGGGTTCGTCCTTCATCAACGCCAACGGCGTCGCCCAGTGCGGCACCGCCGCCGCGCCGGTGTCGCTGAGCACCTGCCGTCCGTGGAACCCGCTGCTGCCGTTCGGCGTGGCCGGCCCGGGTTCGCTGGCCGATGCGGACACCCAGGCCTTCCTGTTCCCGTACTTCACCGATACCGGCCTGACCAAGACCACCAGCTACACCGCCAACCTGAGCGGCACGCTGGCGACGCTGCCGGCGGGCGACCTCGGCATCGCGGTCGGCTACGAGCACCGCAAGGAAGAAGGCCGCTTCTCGCCGGACGCCTTCGCGCAGTCGGGTGAGAGCACCGGCCTGGGCGCCAAGACCACCGCCGGCAACTACGATCTGGACGAGTTCTACCTCGAGTTGAACGTGCCGATCCTGGCCGACATGGCGTTCGCCAAGCAGCTGACCCTGAACCTGGCCAGCCGCTACTCGGACTACAGCAACTTCGGCGACACGGTGAACTCCAAGTTCGGCTTCACCTGGAAGCCGATCGACGAACTGCTGGTCCGCGGCACCTACGCCGAGGGCTTCCGCGCCCCGACGATCAGCGATCTGTATGGCGGCCTGAACAGCAGCTTCGAGTCGTACATCGATCCGTGCGGCGTGGGTGCGCCGAACAGCGTCAACGGCAATGCGGCGTGTTCCGCGGCCGGCGTGCCGGTCGGCTACACCCAGCTGGGCCAGGGCTACGTGCCGTGTTCGACCCTTCCTTGCCAGACCCCGGACGAGTTCATCAGCGGCTCCAACCCGAACCTGCGTCCGGAAACCTCCACCAGCAAGACCGCCGGTCTGGTGTGGAGCCCGCGCTGGGTACAGGGCCTGGACATCTCGCTGGATTGGTACCGCTACGAGATCAAGGACATGATCATCGCCGATAGCGTCGATCGCATCCTGCGCGACTGCTACGTGCTGGGCAATGCCGAGCGCTGCGCCGGCGTGACCCGCGCCGCCGACGGCCACATCTCTGCGATGACCTACGGTGTGGCCAACCTCGGCCAGATGGAGACCGAAGGCTACGATCTGGGCATCCGCTACCGTCTGCCGGAAATGGCGTTCGGCAAGATCATGATCGACTGGCAGACCAGCTACGTCAGCAAGTACGACGAAGCCGGCCAGAACGCTGCGGGCGACAACATCACCATCGGCAGTGTCGGTACTCCGGGCATCTTCCGCGTGCGTTCCAACCTGGGCGTGAACTGGACGCTGGGCGACTTCGGTGTGAATTACACCCTGCGCTACTACTCCGGCATGAAGGAAAAGTGCATCTCGCGCGCTGCTGACTACTGCGATGCGCCGGACCACTTCGCCAATGGCGAAGCCGATCCGCTGCGTCACACCGGTTCCAACACCTTCCACGACCTGCAGGTCAACTGGAAGGCGCCGTGGGACGCGACGATCGCCATCGGTGCGAACAATGTGTTCGACCACCGCGGTCCGCTGATGTACTCGGCCCCGGACAGCAGCTTCGCCTACTACGGCGGCTTCGACATCGGTCGCTACGTGTACATGAAGTACACCCAGCGCTTCTGATTTGATTGAACTAGCGCATGGCGGGCCAAGGCCCGCCATGCTTTTTTCTTAAAAAAGGATTTTATCGTGATTAGACATTTTCTGATTGGCGTGGTTGCTGTTGGTGCTGGAACGTTCTACGGTCCTTCGGCCGAAGCTGCTGCGATTCGATGTGAAAGCTGTCAGGATGATGGGGATTTTCGCGCAGAAGCCGTAAATCGCGGCACGGGTACGCACATTGTGTACAGCGTGAGTGGAAACAAGATCCAGCAGTGGTACGTGGGATCTGGTGGCGGCGGTGGTGGAGTTCCGCTCCGCACGACAACTGCGGCGAATCCGGTCGTTCGTAAGCAGACGCCGCCGCCGGGTGCTTCCGAGGAAGTGAGACGTGCTCACGAACTTTATGTTAGCGGTGGTGGAACAATACGCCCTACTTACAATGTTCCGGTCAGCATGCTTGGACTTAACCCCGATGCTGCTAGCAAGACCGCATACGAATTCGTTCGGGACGCTAATTTGAGGGCGATGATCGAATCGGCGACCGGTAATGTAAATGTTATATCTTCAGTCGTTGGCGCCAATGTCCTTACGGCAATGACTGACTTGTTGCAGTTGGCATCCAACTACACCGGGCTGCGTGATCAGGCACGGATAATGTACAAGGTGGTTTTCAAGGATGGGTCTTATGTGACAATCATTGTCAATCTTGAAAATCAGAATGGAAATACGGAGCCCGGTAGTGCGCGTACCGGCGCTGGGCAGCTTATTCCCAGTGATATCCAGGAGGTTCAGGGGGATTGGACGGATTATGGTGGTGAAAATTTGAACCGCATGGCCGAGCACATGCAAAGTTTAGGCGCCACAATCAAAGTCGTCGGCTCCCAAGGTGGCTCGGTTCGCGCCATCAGTTGCAGCGGATCCGGCGTGCAGCAAGTTTGCCTCGTTCAGTATAGAACGCAGTAAGTCTTGTCCCCTGTTAAAAAAGACGGGCCTTGTGGCCCGTTTTTTTTGCGTTTATTTTCCGCGGAGGTCAAATTTTTCGTGCATAGGATGATGATTCCTACGCCGAGGTCAGTCCCATCAGGTTCTCGGCATGCTCGCGCCAGCTCGGCAGCTTGTTGAGCATGCCGGTCTTGGAGAGGTACTCCTCGTCGACCTCCGAGCCGCTGGCCAGCGCCATCGCCACGTGCACCGCGCCGGTGACCCAGAAGCTGCGGGTGCTGGAACGCTGCGGCTGGCGATGGAAGGCCACCGCCTCGATGATCGGCATCGGCAGGCCCCACAGGCCCAGCAGGTAGGCACCGGCTTCGGCGTGGCCCGGCCGGGTGTCGTTGGCATCGGTGGGCGGCTCGCGCTCGTCGCGCACGCCCGGCAGCAGCAGGCCGATGTCGGCCAGCAGCGCCGCGGTCGAACCGAGTTCGACGCTGGAAGCCGGCAGCATCTTCGCGGCCAGCTTGGACGCCAGTAGCGAGCGCTGCTGCAGCGCGTTGCGCTCGGTGTTGGACAGCGCCTGCACCGAGAACACTTCGCTGGCCAGGACCAGGTCGCGCAGGGTGGCGGTGCCCAGCCGGGTCACGGCGGTGCGCAGGTCGGAAATGGTGCGGCCGTTGGAGAAGAACGCCGAATTGCACAGCTGCAGCACCTTGGCCGCGATCGCCGGGTCGGCCGAGACCAGCTTGGCCAGGTCGGCGGCGTTGCTGCCTTCGTCCTGCTCCAGCGCGTGCATCAGGCTCAGGTACAGATGCGGCGGCGAGGGCAGCTTCTCGATGCGGCCGATGCTGGAACGCAGGCGCGGGTTGCCCAGCAGTTCCTGCAGTTCCTCCAGGCTGGTGACCGCCTCCAGCAGCATTTCGGGGGACAGCGGCAGCGGCAGGAACCGGTGGGCCACGCCGATGATCCGCGCCGGCGGCGCGCGATTGCTCTGTTCGGCCTCGATCAGCGCGATGCGGATGGTTTCCGGGCTCAGCGTGCGGATCTGGCCGAGCAGGGTGGCGGTGGTCAGGTCCGGCAGCGTCGGCGCGGCGATCACCGCATCCAGGCGCACCGTGGCCGCCGCGGCGATCGCGGCATTGCCGTCGGCAACGCTCTGGACCTGCCAGTCGTCGCCAAGATCGCGAATGTATTCAGTGACTTCGGACGGAAGGCTGGCTTCGTCGCCGACGAACAGGATGCGCAAGAGACTGTCCCCCAAGAAGAGCCGGATCGCGGACGGACCGGGCTCGGTGATGCCATGGCGCAATGTACCGCAAACCCCGAAGGGCGGCGCCCCGGCAACGGCAAAACGTGAAACGGATCAGCCACGGCGGGGCGGCAGCGCCCCGCCGTGGCGGCGGCTCAGGCGCCGGCTTCGAAGCGGGTCACGGACTCGCGCAGGATGCGCTTGGCTTCCTCGGCGTTGCCCCAGCCGTCGAGCTTGACCCACTTGCCCTTCTCCAGGTCCTTGTAGTGCTCGAAGAAGTGGCCGATGCGCTCCATCCAGTGGCCGGACACCTGGGTGATGTCCTCGATGTGCGCATAGCCCTGGAACACCTTGGCCACCGGCACCGCCAGGATCTTCTCGTCGCTACCGGCCTCGTCGCTCATCTTCAGCACGCCGACCGGGCGGCAGCGCACCACGCAGCCGGGCACCAGCGGCAGCGGCAGCACCACCAGCACGTCGGCCGGGTCGCCGTCGCCGCACAGGGTATTGGGCACGTAGCCGTAGTTGCACGGGTAGCGCATCGGGGTGGAGAGGATGCGGTCGACGAAGATGGCGCCGCTGGCCTTGTCCACTTCGTACTTGACCGGCTCGGAATCCTTCGGGATTTCGATGACGACGTTGATTTCTTCCGGCAGGTTCTTGCCGGAGGTGACCAGTTCCAGACCCATGCGCTAGCTCCAGTGGAGTGGCTTCTAAAGAGGCAGGCATTCTAGTCGGTTGGCTGTTGCAATGCAGCGCACGGCGGTTCGGAGGATTCCTACAGCGGTTTCAGACTCCATACCGGCCCGCATGGGGCGCATTCCGATGGTGCCGGAATCGGGCGGCGGCGACCCTGTGGCCACTGTCCCCACCCAAGGAGCAAGACGATGAACGGAATCCGGCAATCGATGCTGCCGCTGCTGGCGGTGCTGGTCCTGGCCTGCGGCGGTGCGCAGGCGCAGCAGGCGCAACCGGCCTACGTGGATGCGATGGACTATCCCGCCCCGGGCGAGGGCTGGGAGGCGTTCGCCGACCTGGAGCAACGGTTGGCGCACGACTTCGACCAGCTCTGCGGCGACACCTTCTGCGAAGGCGACTACAGCGACTACCGGCCGCTGCGCTATCGCTGCTCGGTGCGCCAGCGCGACGGGGTGATCGGGGAGTGCATCTGGAGCTTCGGCGCCAGCGAGGCCAGTATCGATGCGGACACCGGCCGGGTCGTGGTCGATGCGCGGCTGTGGCACTGCCGGACCCCGCTGCAGCCGCAGACCCGGCTGCACGCGCTGTATGCGACGCTGTCGGGCGAGCGGCCGCTGTTCGCGCCGCTGCCGCACAGCGAGCACAGCATCAACGACGGTCTGATCGACTGCCTGTAGCGGCAAAGAACGCGCAGCAGGCACCGGCATGTCGCCGATGCCCGCTGCGCGTGTGGCTACAGCAGCGGCACCAGCAGCAACGCCACGATGTTGATGATCTTGATCAGCGGATTGATCGCCGGGCCGGCGGTGTCCTTGTACGGGTCGCCGACGGTGTCGCCGGTGACCGCGGCCTTGTGCGCCTCGCTGCCCTTGCCGCCGAAATGGCCGTCCTCGATGTACTTCTTGGCGTTGTCCCAGGCGCCGCCGCCGGTGGTCATGGAGATGGCCACGAACAGCCCGGTGACGATGGTGCCGATCAGCAGGCCGCCGAGCGCGCGCGGGCCCAGCAACAGGCCGACCACGATCGGCACCGCCACCGGCAGCAACGAGGGCACGATCATTTCGCGGATCGCCGAGCGGGTCAGCATGTCCACCGCGCGGTCGTATTGCGGCTTGCCGGTGCCCTGCATGATGCCGGCGATCTCGCGGAACTGCCGCCGCACTTCCTCCACCACCGCACCGGCGGCGCGGCCCACCGCTTCCATCGCCATCGCGCCGAACAGGTAGGGGATCAGGCCGCCGATCAGCAGGCCGATGATCACCGTGTGGTCCGATAGGTCGAAGGCGAAGGTTTCGGTGGGGTGCGCGGCGCGCAGGTTGTGGGTGTAGTCGGCGAACAGCACCAGCGCCGCCAGCGCCGCCGAGCCGATCGCATAACCCTTGGTCACGGCCTTGGTGGTGTTGCCGACCGCGTCCAGCGGGTCGGTGACCGCACGCACCTCCGGCGGCAGTTCCGCCATTTCGGCGATGCCGCCGGCGTTGTCGGTGATCGGGCCGTACGCGTCCAGCGCCACGATCATGCCGGCCATCGACAGCATCGCGGTGGCGGCGATGGCGATGCCGTACAGGCCCGACAGCGCGAACGCGCCCCAGATCGCGGCGCACACCGCGATCACCGGCAGCGCAGTGGACTTCATCGAGATGCCGAGCCCGGCGATGATGTTGGTGCCATGGCCGGTGGTCGAGGCCTGCGCCACGTGCTGCACCGGCTTGTACTGGGTGCCGGTGTAGTACTCGGTGATCCACACGATCAGCCCGGTCAGCGCCAGGCCGATCAGCGCGCAGCCGTAGAGCTTGCCGGCACCGGCGGCGGTGTCGCCCATCAGTTGCTGGGTCACCGGCCAGAACGCCAGCGCCGCCAGCACCGCCGAGACCACCACGCCCTTGTACAGCGCGCCCATGATCGAGCCGCCCGGACGCACGCGCACGAAGAAGGTGCCGACGATCGAGGCGACGATCGACACCCCGCCCAGCACCAGCGGATACAGCACCGCGTTGCGCCCGGCCTCGGCGGCCATCAGCCCGCCCAGCAGCATCGTCGCGATCACCGTGACCGCGTAGGTCTCGAACAGGTCGGCGGCCATGCCGGCGCAGTCGCCGACGTTGTCGCCGACGTTGTCGGCGATCACCGCCGGGTTGCGCGGATCGTCCTCGGGGATGCCGGCCTCGACCTTGCCGACCAGGTCCGCGCCGACGTCGGCGCCCTTGGTGAAGATGCCGCCGCCCAGGCGCGCGAAGATCGAGATCAGCGAACTGCCGAAGGCCAGGCCGACCAGCGCATGCAGGCTGTCGCCCACGCTGTGTCCCAGCCACTGCAGCAGGCCGTAGTAGCCGGCCACGCCGATCAGGCCCAGCCCGACCACCAGCATCCCGGTGATCGCGCCGCCGCGGAACGCGACCGCCATCGCCGGCGCCAGGCCGCGCCGCGCCGCTTCGGCGGTACGCACGTTGGCGCGCACCGACAGGTTCATGCCGATGTAGCCGGCGCCCCCGGACAGCACCGCGCCGATCGCGAAGCCGCCGGCGGTGTACCAGCTCAGGAACACCCCGACCAGCACCAGCAGGACCGCGCCGGCGATGGCGATGGTCAGGTACTGTCGGTTGAGGTAGGCGCGGGCGCCTTCCTGGATCGCATCGGCGATCTGCCGCATGCGTTCGTTGCCGGCGGGCTGCGCCAGGATCCAGCGCGTGGAGACGATGCCGTAGAGCACCGCCAGAGCCGCGCACGCCAGTGCCACGGTGACCGCATATCGTTCCAGCATGACCCCTCCCAAGGATGTGGATGGCGCCCAAGCGCTGGACATACCGGGGGATCACACCGTAGGAGCTGAAGCATGCAACGACTCCGCGGCCACAACGCGCGCCGCTGGTGCGTATCGCAATGTCATCTGGCCTGAACGTGGGCGAGTATGCGCCTGCCTCCGTGATGCCGCCAGCGACCAGGCAGGGCGTCTCACTTTTGGCATACGGTTCAGTCTGTGCGTGGCAGCGTGGCGCATCGCTTCCCAGGAGCCCTCCGATGCAATCGACGATTTCCCCAAGGCTGCGCGCACGCGCCTCGATCCTGGCCCTCGGCCTGTGTGCGCTGGCGCCGCTGGCCGCTGCGGCCGCCGACCCGACCCCGGAACTGCAGCGCCCGGCCAGCGCGCCGCAGGCGGTGGGCGTGGTGCATACCATCCGCCAGATCCCCGAGGCCTGCGTGCGCTTCGAGGGCGAGTACACCGGCGATGCGGCGCAGCCCTACCGCTTCTCCGCGGTGCGCAGCAGCCCGACCTGCCAGCCGCGCGCCAGGCTGGTCGAGTTCGACCAGGCCAAGCCCAGCGAGGCCACCGGCTGGAAGTTCAACGATCTGATCCGCGTGCCCAGCGCCGCCTGTCCGTCGCAGCAGGCGGTGGTGCGGGTGTGGCGCAAGCCGGTGGCGCTGAACACCGAGCGCGATGGCCAGGGCCAGTCGCGGATCTATCTGGAAGAGGCCAAGCAGCAGGCGGCCGCCGGCAAGGTCCCGCAGGTGCCGCAGTTCACCGCGCAGATGACGGTGGAAGGCAAGGCCTGCCGCTGAGCGGGAGGATTGTCGAGCCGCCTCGGCCGTCACGCCTGCATCGCGCAGGCAGGGCGGCTGCGATCGGCGGTACGTATGCGCGACGGTGATGTGGCTGTCGTCAGGCCGCACAGGCACGGCGCATGCGATCCCTGGATGCCTGCGTAAAGCAGGATCCAGGACAGGCTTGGCGGCTTTGCGCTTTGCGTTGCTGTCGCATTTCTTGACCGTCGCCGATCCGTCGCATGCGGCGCGCGCGGAGCCTCAGGTCGGCACGGTGCCGGTATGCCGTCGCTGCCATTCGTCGGCGACGTCGCCCATGGTCTTGGCAACGCCATTCCTGATCCAGGCCATGAACGCGCGGTCGAACGCGAAGCCGTCGCCGCACATGGTCACGAGGAAGCGGCGCACGTTCTGCGTGTTGCGATAGTGCTCGTCCACCGGCGTCGCACGGGTGATGGGGTCGCTGTGCCAATCGAAGCGCACGTGGCCGGACGCGCTGCTTGGGTCTTCGTGCGTGTCGCGCATCCTGGTGGCCTCGTCTTCTCTGAAGCTGCAGGCAATCCGACATCCGTGGTGGATGCGCCAGGACCCCTGCAGCGTCCTGTCGCGTCCCTCGATCGTCCGGCGCAGCGCCTGCAGAGGCTGGCGCCAACGGCGACATCCCGCGCGCGACGGCATGCGCCGATGACGTCATGCCGATCGTGCGCCCGCGCTGTCAGCCCTCCCAGGCCGGCAGCTTCTTCTTCACCGCCACGTTCTTCAGCGCTACGTACTTGGGCAGGCCGTCCGTGCCGTAGGGCAGCGGCGCCTCGCCGCGGATCAGCGGCTGCAGATAGCGGCGCGCCTTCTCGGTGATGCCGAAGCCGTCCTTGCGCAGGAAACCGGCTGGCATCTTCTTCTCGTGGTTGGCGACCTTGTGCAGTGGTGCCGCCTCGATCTTCCAGCGGTACGGCGCGTCGCTGCTGCGCACGATCGCTGGCATCACCGCGTTCATGCCCTTCAGCGCGAACTGCACCGCGGCCTTGCCGACCGCCTGCGCCTGTTCCCAATCGGTGCGCGAGGCGAGGTGGCGGGCCGAACGCTGCAGGTAGTCGGGCAGGGTCCAGTGCACCTTGTAGCCGAGTTCGGCCTTGACCTTGCCGGCCAGGTAGGACGCCACGCCGCCGAGCTGGCTGTGTCCGAACGCATCGGTGCCGCCGCCGGCATCGGCGACGAAGCGGCCGTCGGCGGTCTGGATGCCTTCGCTGGCCACCACCACGCACCAGCCGACCTTGTCCACCACCTTGCGCACCTGCGCCAGGAAGGCGGCCTCGTCGTAGGCGCGTTCGGGGAACAGGATGATCTGCGGCGCGTCGTCCGGCGATTGCGCGGCCAGGCCGGCGGCGGCGGCCAGCCAGCCGGCATGGCGGCCCATGGCCTCGTAGACAAATACCTTGGTCGAGGTTTCGGCCATCGCCGCCACGTCCAGCGCCGCCTCTCGCACCGACACCGCGGTGTACTTGGCCGCCGAGCCGAAGCCCGGGCAGGTGTCGGTGACCGCCAGGTCGTTGTCGATGGTCTTGGGCACGCCGATGCAGTGCAGCGGGTAGCCGAACGCCTGCGCCAGCTGCGAGACCTTCCACGCGGTGTCGGCCGAATCGTTGCCGCCGTTGTAGAGGAAGTAGCGCACGTCGTGCGCCTGCAGTACCTGCAGCAGGCGCTCG
The DNA here is from genome assembly GCF_009192885.1 of Xanthomonas sp. LMG 12462. NCBI lineage: Bacteria > Pseudomonadati > Pseudomonadota > Gammaproteobacteria > Lysobacterales > Lysobacteraceae > Xanthomonas > Xanthomonas sp. LMG 12462. The sequence continues at coordinate 60,385 of NZ_NMPP01000050.1, forward strand.
TACTTGGCGCGGTCGGCCTCCAGCGACTTGAGCTTGTAGCGGCACGAGCCGAACGCGCCGCCGGGTGTATGGGCCAGCGCGGCGATCGCCGCCGCCGACTCCTTGGAGGTGTCGATCAGGTCCTCGCGCAGCGCGCCGAGGATGCCGTTGCGCGCGGCCAGCACCTTGACCTTGCGCGCCCGCGCTTCGCCGATGACGGCGGCGGCGCTGGCGTTGATGACGGCGGTGACGCCGCCGGACTGGGCGTACAGCAGGGTGCCTTGGGCCATGGTCGGGGTTCGCTCCTGGGGTGGGGACATTGCCGGGACATTGCCTGGATGCGGTAAGCTGGGGCTCTAGCGGTGCAGCGCAGGCGTGGCCCCCGAGTCTAACGCCGCCGGCCGCGCACGGTACTTTCCTCGAGGAGTCAGGTTGATGCGATTGGTTCTGTTGGGACCGCCCGGATCGGGCAAGGGCACGCAGGCGGCCCGCCTGAAGGACAAGCTGCAGATCCCGCACATCTCCACCGGCGATCTGCTGCGCGCCGAAGTCGCCGCCGGCACCCCGCTGGGCGTGCAGGCCAAGGAAGTGATGGCGCGCGGCGACCTGGTCTCCGACGACATCCTGCTCGGCATGCTCGAATCGCGCCTCGGCCGCGACGACGTGCGCAACGGCTTCATCCTCGACGGCTACCCGCGCAATCTGGCCCAGGCCGGCGCGCTGGACGAACTGCTGGCCAAGCTCGGCCAGCCGCTGGACGCGGTGGTGCAGCTGGACGTGGCCAACGAACTGCTGGTCGAGCGCATCGCCGGCCGCGCCAAGGCCGAAGGCCGCGAGGACGACAATCCCGAGTCGGTGCGCAAGCGCCTGCAGGTCTACACCGATTCGACCGCGCCGGTGATCGGCTTCTACGACAAGCGCGGCACGCTGGCGCGAGTGGATGGCGTCGGCTCGCTGGACGAGGTGCTCGCCCGCATCCTGGCGGCGATCGGCCGCTGAGGCGGCACGGCACGCCGGCGCCCGCCGCGGGTGCCGGTCGTGCAGACGGCGCCGTACCGGTGGCGGTGCGCCTCCCGTCACGACGCGCCACGCCCGCCCGTACGAGCGGTTTCCGCCGCGACACGCATACCTGGTAAGGCACGTCGCGGCTGAAGCCGCTCCTGCGGCGGCAAAGCGACGTAAGGACATGTCCTGCTGCGCTGCGCACAGCGAGTGGCCACCGTGGGCGCGTATCCCGCCTGCCAATGGAGGGCCGGGATCGGGGAAAGAAGGTGCCAGCGAACGGGCTTGCTCAGAGCCCCACGACATGAGCTCCCTTGGGGATGGTCTCTTGGGGAGTAGAACCACAGGGTGTCGAGGCTGGCCCGTTCATTCTCGGCGTCGGCTCCCGACTTGCCTATCGGGGACTTTCCTCAGCGGATGTGGGGGATTCCCTACTTGACGGCGCCGCGCCACGATTGCCCCGGATCGGTCCCACGGCCTGCCTGCCACGGCCAACGGCCGCACCTGCGCAGGTTTGCGTGCGCCGGGGGATCGGCGACAATCCGGCCATGAGCAAGATCCATATTCTCGGCATCGCCGGTACGTTCATGGGCGGTGTCGCCGCGCTGGCGCGCGAACTCGGCCATGCGGTCGAGGGCAGCGACCAGGCGATCTACCCGCCGATGTCCACACAGCTGGAACACCTTGGCATCGCGCTGAAGCAGGGCTACCTGCCCGAGCACATCGCCGCGGACTGCGACCAGGTGATCGTCGGCAACGCGCTGTCGCGCGGCAACGCGGCGGTGGAGGCGGTGCTCGACGCCGGGCGCGCCTACACCTCGGGTGCGCAATGGCTGAGCGAGCAGGTGCTGCCGGGGCGCGACACCCTGGCCGTGGCCGGCACCCACGGCAAGACCACCACCACCAGCATCCTGACCTGGCTGCTGCAGGCCGCCGGGCGCGAGCCGGGCTTTCTGATCGGCGGGGTGGCCGAGGATTTCGGCGTGTCCGCGCGGCTGGGGTTGCCGGTCGCCCAACCCTCATCCGGCGCTGCGCGCCACCTTCTCCCGGAGGGAGAAGGACATCAGGGGCCGGCCCTGGCGGGCCGCCCGCTGTTTGTGGTCGAGGCCGACGAGTACGACACCGCGTTCTTCGACAAGCGCAGCAAGTTCGTGCACTACCGGCCGCTGGTGGCGATCCTCAACAACCTTGAATACGACCACGCCGACATCTTCCCCGACGTCGCCGCGATCCAGCGCCAGTTCCACCATCTGGTGCGGACCGTGCCGCGCCGCGGGCGGCTGATCGTCAACGGCGAGGACGCGCACCTGCGCGAGGTGCTGGCGATGGGCTGCTGGACCCCGGTGGAGCGCTTCGGCTTTGATCCCGGCTTCGACTGGAGCGCGCGTCTGATCGCCGCCGACGGCAGCCGCTTCGCGGTGCTGCACCAGGGCCGCGAACTGGGCGAGGTGGACTGGCCGCTGCTCGGCCGCCACAACGTGATGAACGCGCTGGCCGCGCTGGCCGCCGCCCATGCGGTGGGCGTGGCGCCGGCGCAGGTGATGCCGGCGCTGGCGCGCTTCCGCAGCGTCAAGCGGCGCCTGGAAGTGCTCGGCCAGGCGCAGGGCATCACCGTGTACGACGACTTCGCCCACCATCCCACCGCTATCCGCACCACGCTCGAAGGCCTGCGCGCCAAGGTCGGTGCCGCGCGCATCGTGGTGGCGATGGAGCCGCGCAGCAATTCGATGCGGCTGGGCGCGCATGCCCAGGCGCTGGCGCCGTCGCTGGAGGCCGCCGACGCGGTGGTGTTCCTGCAGCGGCCGGAGCTGGCCTGGGATGCGGGCAAGGTGATCGCCGCGGTGCGCGGCGAGGCCTGCGCGGCGCCCGACGTGGACGCCCTGCTGGCCGCGCTGCAGGCACAGGCGCGCGCGGGCGACCATGTGGTGTTCATGTCCAATGGCGGCTTCGACGGCGCGCCACGCCGCTTCCTGGCCGCGCTGCAATGAACGTCGTCGGGCACGGCGGAGCCGGCGCGTGAGCGCGCAGCGGAGCACGCTGCCGCTGTTCCCGCTGCACGCGGTGTTGCTGCCCGGCGCCTCGATCAAGCTGCGGGTGTTCGAGCGCCGCTATCTGGACCTGGTCCGCGAATGTGGGCGCACTGACAGCGGCTTCGGCGTCTGCCTGATCCTGGACGGCAGCGAGACCGGCGCCCCGGCGGTGCCGGCGGCGTTCGGCACCGAGGCGCGCATCGTCGATTTCGATGTCGGCGCCGATGGCTTGCTGGTGCTGAGCTTGCGTGGCGCGCGGCGCTTCCATGTGCTGCGCAGCCGGGTCCGCGACAACGGCCTGGTGGTCGGCGACGTGGAATGGCGCGAGGCCGATGGCGACGACGAACTGCGTCCGCAGCACGCGCTGTTGGCGACCGTGCTCGACAGCATCCTCGACCAGGCCGCCGCGGTGTATCCGCTGGCCGGCCCGCGCCAGCTCGACCAGGCCGCCTGGGTCGGCTGGCGCATGGCCGAACTGCTGCCGCTGGACGAGCGCCAGCGCCTGTCGCTGCTGCAGGAAGACGACCCGCACGCGCGGCTGGATCAGTTGCTGGCCTGGATTCCCTGAGCGAGGCAGGCAAGGGCGGTGTCGCCGTCCTGGCCTGACGTGGAGCGCGGCGGCCAATATCCGTGCGGCGCTGCGCCATCATCAGCCACGATCGCCGCGCGCGGTTCTCGAATGGTTCACGCCACAGGCGGCCCACGTGCGCGCCGCAGCCGGCATTCAGCGCGCCGCTAGCAGGCGCGGGCCACGCTTGGCAGCGATCGGCGGCCGCGCCCGGCCGCCGGCAACGGCATCCCGCCCTGGCGGCCTGACGTCCTATCCACGCACGATCGAGGACTTCGTATGAAGCGTTCCTTCCTGCTGTTGTTGCTGTCCGCCGGCGGCGGTCTGAGCCTGCCCGCCATCGCCGCCGAGACGTCCCCCGCGCCCGCGCCCGCTGCCGCAGCGGGCCAGGCCGACTGCCCGCGCGGTTCCATCGCCCTGGTCACCGGCAATGCCGATCAGGTGTCGCCCAAGACCTGCCTGGCGCCGTCGATGAAGCCGTTCGCGCTGCAGCGTGGCCAACTCTTCGCCATCACCCTGTCCGAGAACGGTTCGACCGGCAGCGCCTGGGCCTTGCGCAGCTTGCCCGCGCCGCTGGCGCTGCTCGACATCGAGCATGCACCCGGCACGGCCTGCGCCACCGGTCGCATGGGTTGCCCCAGCACTGTCACCTACACCTTCAAGGCCACCGATCACGGCAGCGGCGCGATCGAGCTCGTCTACTCGCGGCATTGGGAGGACCGTGCCACCGACTCGCGTTCGATCCGGGTCGAGGTGAAGTAGCCGCCATCGCCCGCCGCCGGCGCCTGCAGGGCAGCGCCGTGCCGACCGGTTCAAGCCTGAGGCGTACCGCCGCCGCCGCTCAGGGCGACGGCGGCGCTTCGCCTTCGCTGCGCACCAGCAGCACCGGGATTTCGCTGCGGCGATGCATGTCCTTGCGCATGGGCAGCGCGTGCAGCGCCTCGGTCACCGCATTGAGCGCCGGATCGGCGCCGCGCAGCGGTCGCCACAGGCCGATCAGGTTGAAGTGGCGCTCGTAGCGCAGGCTCTGCGCGCTGCCCAGCCACAGCGGCACGTTGCCCGGCTGCAGGCGCGCCGGCGCCGGCCACAGGCGCAGCGCGTACAGCTCGTCCGGATTCGGACCGGGGCGCAGCATCAGCAGCGATTCCACCCGCGTGTCCAGCGTCGCCGGCAGCACCGGCACCTGCGCCGGCGTGGCCTTGTAGTCGAGCAACTGCAGCGCCTGCTGCCAGCCGGCCTGCGGCTGCACGCGCCAGCCGGCCGCTTCGAGCTGGCGCTGCAGCGGCGCCAGCGGCCCGGCCACCTGGATGTCCAGCGGCCAGCGCTGGTCGTCGTCGAACTCGTTGCGCCGCGACGGCAGGGTGCGCCAGTCGTGCTGCCACCAGGCCGCGTCCGCCAGTTGCGTGACCTGCGGCGGCGGCGGTTCGAACTTGGCCAGCTTGCGTTCCAGCTGGCGCGGCGCGTACCACAGCGCGGCGATCGCGAAGCCGCCGTAGAACAGCCAGGCCAGCGGCTTCATCCAGAAGCCGCGGTTGAAGCGGCGGCGGTAGGCGATGCCCAGCACCAGCAGCCAGAAGATGCCGAACAGCATGCCGCCGACCACGTCGCTGAGCCAGTGCGCGCCCAGGTACAGGCGGGCGAAGCCGATCAGGGTCACCACCGCGCCGGACAGCAGGTACGGCCACACCCGCGAGCGCCCGGGCAACTCGCGTGCGATCAGCACCGCGAAGAAGCCGAAGCTGATGGTGGCCATGGTCACCGCCACCGAGGGGAAGCCGAAACCGCTGCTGGCCGCTGGCGGCCGTACCACGTGCACGGTGGTGCCGAGCAGCTTGGTCAGGGCCAGGCCGAACGCCAGCGCCGCCAGCCAGTGCGCCGCGGCCATCCAGCGTCGGCGCCAGGCCAGGTAGAGCAGGCCCAGCGCGGTCGGCGGCAGCAGCACCTGCCAGTCGCCGAGCGAGGCCAGTGCGGTCATCGGATAGTCGGCCAGTGGGTTGCGCAGGGCCAGCATCAGGTCGTGCACGGCCAGGTCCAGGCGCAGCGGCTCGCCGTGCGCCACCACCACCATCAGCAGCGCGAACCAGCCCCAGCCCAGCGCCAGCAGCATCACCGCCAGCATCGCCAGCGGCACCGATTCGCGGCGCTGCGGGTCGAACACCGCGATCGAGTAGCGGCCCAGCACCGGGTGCCGGCGCGACCAGTCCAGGCCGCGCGCCAGCAGTGCGTCCATGTGCCCCGCCGACCAGCGGTAGCCGTACAGCACGATGGCCCACACCAGGCCCAGCGCCAGCGCCAGCAGGCCCAGCACCAGGAACAGGCGCCCGGCGACCGCGGCCACCGCGTCGTAGGCCTGGCCCAGCAGCCAGCCCGGTCCCAGAAACAGCAGCGACCAGGTCACCGCGGCCACGCTGCTGGGCAGCAGATAGCGCCGCAGCGGCATCTTCATCATGCCCGCCACTGCCGGCACGAACGGACGGATGGCGCCGACATAGCGCGCCACCAGGATGCTCTTGAAGGCATTGCGGCGGAACATCGCCTCGCCGCGGTCGAGCAACTGCGGATAGCGCTTGAACGGCCAGTAGTTGCGCAACTGATGGCCCCAGCGATAGCCGACCCAGTAGCTGAGCGCATCGCCGATCAGCGCCCCGAGCGCGGCGCTGACCACCGCGTACGGGCCGGAGATCTGGCCCAGGCCGATCAGCACGCCGATCGCGAACAGCAGCGGCAGCGCCGGCACCAGGGTGCCGAGGATGATGACCGCATCGCAGAACGCGATGGCGAAGATGACCGCGCCGGCCAGGATGGGGTGTGCTGCGATCCACTCCAGCGTGGCATCGGTCCATGAGGCATTCATCGGGCAAGTATAGAGGGAGCGCGATGACGGTCCGTTAGCGCCGGGGTGCCGTGTCGGGCGACCGGCCTTGCGCAACCGGGCCGCCCGGCAGACCTAGTCTGCCGTCGGGCGCGTCGCGGTCGCCGTCCCGTGCCGGGGATGGCAGCGCCGCCGCGCCGAAGCCGGTGCGTGACGCCGTCGCTTCGCAGGGCGGCGGCGTCACGCACGCGCGGCGTGCGGTGGCGCCTGGCACGACGCCCAGGTGACCAGCACCGGACCAGGTGCCTGCCTGGAGGTGGCGGGCGACCGCGCAGACCCGTCAAACCGCGTCGCACGCTCTACACTGGCCGGATGCCTGCCCCCGCTTCCCGCACCGTCCAGATCCTCAAGGCCGACAGCTTCGGCCGCATCCTGCTGCTGGGCGAGGGCGAGGCGCGCTTCGTCCGCCGCGACCTCACCGCCTCGCCGTGGTGGCTGCGGCTGCCCGCATGGTGGCTGGCGCGGCGCGAGGCGCTCGCCCTGCGGCAGCTGAACGGCATGGCGGCGACGCCGCAGCTGCGCGGCTGGGACGGCACCTTCCTGGATCGCAGTTATCTGGACGGCGCGGCGATGTACCAGCGGCCGCCGCGCGGCGACCTGGCCTATTTCCGCGCTGCGCGGCGCCTGCTGCAGCAGGTGCACCGGCGCGGGGTGGCGCACAACGACCTGGCCAAGGAGGCCAACTGGCTGGTGCTGGCCGACGGCAGCCCGGCGCTGATCGATTTCCAGCTGGCCGTGCGCGGCGCGCCGCGTTCGCGCTGGATGCGCCTGCTGGCGCGCGAAGACCTGCGCCATCTGCTCAAGCACAAGCGCATGTACTGCGCGCACGCGCTGACCCCGGTCGAACGGCGCCTGCTCAAGCGCCATTCCTGGGTGCGCGAACTGTGGTTCGCCAGCGGCAAGCCGGTGTACCGCTTCGTCACCCGGCGCCTGCTCAAGTGGGAAGACAACGAGGGACAGGGGCCGAAGCCCTGAAAGGCCGGGAGTGGGGAATGGAGAATGGGGAATGGAAAAAACGGAATCCGCGTGCGTCTGGTCTGACGGGTACGCAGCGATAAGGCGCTAAGCTTTTCCCATTCCCGGTTCCCCATTCTCCATTCCCACTCCAATGACCCTCAAAGGTAAAACACTCCTCATCACCGGCGCCTCGCGCGGCATCGGGCTGGCGATCGCGCTGCGGGCGGCGCGCGATGGCGCCAATGTGGCGATCGCGGCGAAGTCGGCGGTGCCCAATCCCAAGCTGCCTGGCACCATCCACACCGCCGCGGCGGCGGTGGAGGCGGCCGGTGGGCGCGCGCTGGCGCTGAAGTGCGACATTCGCGAGGAGGAGCAGGTGCGTGCGGCGGTGGCGGCGACGGTGGAGGCCTTCGGCGGCATCGACGTCCTGGTCAACAACGCCAGCGCGATCTGGCTGCGGGGCGCACTGGAGACGCCGATGAAGCGCTTCGACCTGATGCAGCAGGTCAATGCGCGCGGCAGTTTCCTGTGCGCCCAGGCCTGCCTGCCGCACCTGCTGCGCAGCGCCAACCCGCACATCCTGACCCTGGCGCCGCCGCCGTCGCTGGACCCGAAGTGGTGGGCGCCGCATACCGGCTACACGCTGGCGAAGATGGGCATGAGCTTCGTCACCCTCGGCCTGGCCGGCGAGTTCGGCCCGCAGGGCGTTGCCGTCAATGCGCTGTGGCCGCGCACGCTGATCGCCACCGAGGCGCTGAACATGATTCCCGGCGTCGACGCCGGCAACGGCCGCCGCCCGGAGATCATGGCCGACGCCGCGCACGCCGTGCTGACCCGGCCGGCGGCCGGTTTCTATGGCCAGTTCCTGATCGACGACGCGGTGCTGGCCGAGGCGGGCGTGCACGACCTGTCCGGCTACGCGCTGGATCCGTCGCAGCCGCTGCTGCCGGACCTGTTCCTGGACTGAGACGCGGCGCCCGCGTCGCCAGGTGTGCCGCGGCCGCGCGTTGCGGGCGTTGCAAGGCCATGATCGCAACCCGCCGGCTACGCGCGGCGACGCGTTGCACAAACGCTCTGTTCCATCCGATCGCGTTCGCTGCCGCGATGACCACGCGCGGCGCGGCTATGCTGCCGGGGTCTTGATGCCACCGCCGCCCATGCCCGCTCCAGTCGCCGTCGCCCTGCCGCGTCTTCCCGAGTCCCGCCACGCCATCCACGCCGATCTCAGCGACAACGAGCGGCACATGCTCGATCGCCTGCGCCTGGCCGGCACCGCCACCCGCGCCGATCTCAGCCGCAGCACCGGGCTGACCGTGCAGTCGGCGGTGCGCCTGGTCGACGCGCTGGCCGAGCGCGGCCTGGTCGCGATCGGTGCCTCGCTGGCGCACGCGGGCCGCGGCAAGCCGGGCGCGGGCATCGCGCTCAATCCCGGCTACGGCCATACCGTCGGCTACGCCATCGCCACCGATGCGCTGTCGCTGGCGCTGCTGGATTTCAGCGGGCAGATCCGCGGCACCGCCGAACATGCGCTGCGCTCGACCGAGCCGGCCGCGCTGCTGGCGCAACTGCGTGAGGCCGATGCGGCGCTGACCGCGGCGGCCGGCGCCGGGCTGGGTCCGCGCCTGGGCGCGGGGGTGGCGATGACCGGCTTCTTCGTCGAGGACGGCGTGCACATGAATCCGCCCGAGCCGCTGCGCGCGCTGGGCGAGCTGTCGATCGGCGACTGGCTGGCCGAGGCGCTGTGCCTGCCGGTGTGGGTGGACAACGACGGCACGGTGGCGGCGGCGGGCGAGAGCCTGCTCGGCATCGGCCGCCAGTACCGCGATTTCGCCTATCTGCACTTCAACTACGGCCTGGGCGGCGGCGTGGTGATCGACGGCACCTGCCTGCGCGGCGCGCACGGCAACGCCGGCGAGTTCGCCGGCATGCTGCCGCAGCAGGGGCTGGAGCGCGGCACGCTGGAACTGTTGCGGCAACTGCTGGCCGAAGACGGCATCGCGCTGCCCGACATCCGCGCGCTGCTGGCCGCCTACGATCCGGCGTGGCCGGCGATCGAGCGCTGGATCGCGCGGGTGGCGCCGGGCCTGTCGCTGATCGTCTCGGCGATCGTGGCGATCTTCGATCCGCAGGCGGTGGTGTTCGGCGGGCGCATGCCGCGCGAACTGGCCACGCGGCTGATTCCGCACGTGCGCATCGACAACCAGCCGCGCCGCGGCCAGGCGCGGCCGTTGCCGTGGCTGCTGCCTGCCGCGGCCACCGCCGATGCCAGCGCGGTGGGCGCGGCGGCGCTGCCGTTGAAGGCCTGCTATTTCCGCTGAACCGGTCCCGCCGCGGCGTCGCCATGCCTGCACGCCGCCGGCGCTACCCTATGCGCCCTTTCCGCGCGCCATTGCGGTACGGCACGCGTCCCATCCCCCACCCTCGGAGTTGTCACGATGAAATACCTGCACGCCATGATCCGCGTCCACGACCTGGAGAAGACCAGCACGTTCTTCACCGAAGGTCTGGGCCTGCACGAAACCCGCCGCATCGAGAACGAAGCCGGCAAGTTCACCCTGGTGTACTTCGGCGCGCCGGAGAACCCGGAAGCCGAGGTCGAACTGACCTACAACTGGGGCTCGGACGAGGACTACGGCAGCGCCCGCAACTTCGGCCACCTGGCCTTCGAGGTCGACGACATCTACGCCCTTTGCGCGCACCTGCAGTCGCTCGGCGTGACCATCAACCGTCCGCCGCGCGACGGGCGCATGGCCTTCGTGCGCAGCCCGGACCTGATCTCGATCGAGCTGCTGCAGAAGGGCGAGGCGCTGGCGCCGGCCGAGCCGTGGGCGTCGATGCCGAACACGGGCGTCTGGTAAGGGCTCAGGGCACCGTCTCGGGCAACGCCTGGCCGCAGCCCCGGCAATAGCCGGCGTTGCGGTCGTGGCCGTGCAGGCCGCAGTGCGCGCAGGTGCGTCGATCCGGCGCGCGGCTGCGGTCGGCATCGCGCAGGCTGTTGGCCAGTTCCGCAGTGTAGATGCCGGTGGGCACGGCAATGATGCTGTAGCCGATCAGGATCAGCACCGAGGTGATGGCGCGGCCCAGCGGGGTGAGCGGGGCGATGTCGCCGAAGCCGACCGTGGCCATCGTCACCACCGCCCAGTACATCGCGGTGGGGATGCTGGTGAAGCCGTTGGCCGGGCCTTCGACCACGTACATCAGCGCGCCGAAGATCACCACCAGGGTGATCACCGTGAACAGGAACACGAACACCTTGCGCCGGCTGCGCCACAACGCATCGACCAGCAGGCTGCTTTCCTCGACATAGCGGGTCAGCTTGAGGATGCGGAACAGCCGCAGCACCCGCAGCACGCGCACCACCAGCAGGGTCTGCGCACCGGGCAGCAGAAACGAGATGTAGGTGGGCAGGATCGACAACAGGTCGATCACGCCCCAGAAGCTCAGCGCATAGCGCAGCGGCCGCTGTACCGTGGCCAGGCGCAAGGCGTACTCGGCGGTGAACAGCACGGTGAAGCCCCACTCCAGCACGTACAGCGCGCCGGCGTAACGGCTGTGCAGCGCCGGCACGCTGTCGACCAGGATCACCGCGACGCTGGCCAGGATCGCCGCGACCAGCAACAGGTCGAAGTTGCGCGAAGGCGTGGTGTCGTGCCGATAGATGATGTCGAACCAGCGGCGCCGCCAGCCGTGCTCGGTCGCCGGGGCGAGCGGGGAATCGAGGAAAAATCGCATGCGCCCATGCTACCCGAGCCGCCTTGCGGTCGCGGGCGCGCGCGCCGCGGCAGGCGGCGTCCTGATCGGATGCGACGCGGCTGCTGGAGAGCCCCCTGTGGGAGGGGCTTCCGCCCCGACGCCGTCGCGCTGACGCGTCGGGACTGAAGTCCCTCCCGCATGTCGAGCAACGGCGTGGTGGGGTTGCTGCGGCACGCGCGCGGGCGGCGGCGGTGTGGCACAGCAGCCTGCCGCCCCGTCGGTCCAGGCGGCGGCCGGCAGTCCCCGGCCGAGCGCTGCCGGCGGTCTTATAATCGGCGCTTTCCCCGCAGGACTGCCTCGATGACCGCTTCTTCCGCCGCGGAGCTGATCGCCCTCGGCCAACGCTACGCGCTGCCGATCTACCGTCCGCGCCAACTGGTGCTGGAGCGCGGCCAGGGCGCACGGGTGTGGGACAGCGAGGGACGCGACTACATCGACCTGTCCGCCGGCATCGCCGTGTGCGGGCTCGGCCACAACGATCCGGACCTGCAGGCGGCGCTGCTCGAACAGGCCGGCAAGCTGTGGCACACCAGCAACGTGTTCTACAGCGAGCCGCCGCTGCGCCTGGTCGAGGAACTGGTGGTGGCCTCGCGCTTCGCGGAGAAGGCCTACCTGTGCAATTCCGGCGCCGAGGCCAACGAGGCGGCGATCAAGCTGGTGCGCAAGTGGGCCACCGCCCAGGGTCGTCCGCCGCAGCGGCGGGTGATCGTCACCTTCCGCGGCAGTTTCCACGGCCGCACCCTGGCCGCGGTGACCGCCACCGCGCAGCCCAAGTACCAGGAGGGCTACGAGCCGCTGCCCGGCGGTTTCCGCTACGTCGACTTCAACGACATCGTGCAACTGGAAACGGCGATGGCCGCTGGCGACGTGGCCGCGGTGATGCTGGAGCCGGTGCAGGGCGAGGGCGGGGTGATGCCGGCGGCGCCGGGCTTCCTGGCGCAGGTGCGGGCGCTGTGCGACCACCACGGCGCGCTGCTGGTGCTGGACGAGATCCAGTGCGGCATGGGCCGCACCGGCACCCTGTTCGCGCACTGGCAGGACCAGGTCACCCCCGACATCGTGACCCTGGCCAAGGCGCTGGGCGGCGGCTTCCCGATCGGCGCGCTGCTGGCCGGGCCGAAGGTCGCCGAGACCATGCAGTTCGGCGCGCACGGCACCACCTTCGGCGGCAACCCGCTGGCCGCGGCGGTGGCGCGGGTGGCGCTGCGCAAGCTGGCCTCGACGGCGATCGCCGCCAACGTGTCGCGGCAATCGGCGGCGCTGCGTGCCGGCCTGGCGGCGCTCAACGACGAGTTCGCGTTGTTCTCGCAGGTTCGCGGCCGCGGGCTGATGCTGGGTGCGGTGCTGGCGCCGGCGCATGCCGGACAGGCCGGCGCCATCCTCGACCACGCCGCCGCGCATGGTTTGCTGACCCTGCAGGCGGGCCCGGACGTGCTGCGCTTCGTGCCTGCGCTCAACCTCACCGATGCCGAACTGGGCGAAGGCCTGGCGCGCTTGCGCAGCGCGCTGCGCGCCTACCTCGCCGCGCGCTGAGTCGTCGACTCAGCCCAGGCCGTGCCGCGCCAGCGCGCGGCGCAGGGCGCGCGCGCCGCTGGCGGTTTCCGCGGCCATGCCGATCGCGCGGGCGCCGCGCACATTGACGAACAGGTCGTCGATGAACAGCGCCTGCCGCGGGGCGACATCGAAGTGCGCCAGCGCGTGCCGATACACCGTCGCGTCCGGCTTGCGCCCGCCCAGGCTGCCGCTGCACAGCACGTGCCCGTGCAGCAGCGGAAACAGCGCGGGCACGATCTGCGGCATCGCCTGCGCCATCAGCGCACCGTTGTTGGTCAGCACGCCGATGGCCACGCGCTCGGCCAGTGCCAGCACCTGCGCGACCGCACCGGCGTCGGCGCGGCTGGCCGCCACCCGCGCGGCGATCCACGCGTCCGCGTCCACGGCGGCACCCAGGCCCGCGCTCAATCGCTGCAGGTAGGCGGCGGTGTCGAGTTCGCCGCCGTCGTAGGCGGTCTCCAGTCCGGAACCGAACAGGACCTCGCGCACCTGTGCGGTCTCGCAGCGGCAGTGCGCGGCCAGCGCGGCGATGCGGTCGGCACGCGTGTAGCGCGCCAGCACGCCGTCGAAATCGAGCAGCAGCAGCGCCGGCCGCGCGCGGGTCATTGCGGACATGAGGAGGCCTGGGTGAGTGGCGGCTGGCGTGGCGCGGGAGCAGCGAAGCTCACGCCGCTCTGCGGGGGCGCCGCCGCGTGCCGCCGCGCGTGCCGATGATGCAATGCGCCATCGCTTGTCGTTGACAAGCCATCGCGGGCCGGCGGACAGTCGGGGCACGCCGCCACGCGCGCGACCTGCCGTGGCGCAGTGTTGTCTTTCTTGCCGAGGAACCCGCCTTGAACACCAAGCTTCCATCCCTGCTGCTCGTCCTTGCCGGCCTCGCGTTCGCGCCTGCCGCCTGGGCCAAGACCTGCGCGGTGACCATCACCGGCACCGACCAGATGTCCTACGACCAGACCCAGATCAAGGTCGCGGCCGATTGCACCGAGGTGGCGGTGACGCTCAAGCACAGCGGCAAGCTCGCCGCCGCGGTGATGGGCCACAACTGGGTGCTGACCAAGACCCCGGATTTCCAGGCGGTGGCCAATGCCGGCACCAGTTCCAGCCTGGCCGACAACTACCTGCCCAAGAACGATCCGCGGATCATCGCCCACACCAAGGTGATCGGCGCCGGGCAGTCGGACACGGTCAAGTTCTCCACCGCCAAGCTGAGCAAGGGTGGGGACTACACCTTCTTCTGCTCGTTCCCGGGACACTGGGCGGTGATGAAGGGCAAGTTCGTGTTCGGTTGATCCAGCGCAGCGGCGCGGCGCCGGCCATCGGCGCCGCGCGTTGTCGTCATGCCAGGGTCGTGGCACCGGCATCTCAGCCGGCGGCGACCACCGCGAACGCCTCGCGCGCCGCGGCCAGGGTGGCCTCCAGCACGTCCTGGTCGTGCGCACTGGAGACGAAGCCGGCCTCGTAGGCCGACGGCGCCAGGAACACACCGCGCTCCAGCATCGCGTGGAAGAAGCGGTTGAACGCGGCGGTGTCGCAGGCGGTGGCCTGCGCATAGGTCTCCACCTTGTCGGTGGTGAAGAACAGCCCGAACATCGCGCCGACCTGGTTGGTGGTGACCGCCACGCCGGCCGCCGCCGCGGCGGCTTCCAGGCCGGCGCATAGCTGCGCGGTGGCCGCGTCCAGGCGCTGGTGGAAGCCCGGCGCCTGGATCAGTTCCAGCATCGCCAGCCCGGCGGCCATCGCCACCGGATTGCCGCTGAGCGTGCCGGCCTGGTAGATCGGCCCGGATGGCGCCACCTGCCGCATCAGCTCGGCGCGCCCGCCATAGGCACCCACCGGCATGCCGCCACCGATGATCTTGCCGAAGGTGGTCAGGTCCGGCGTGACCCCGTAGTGCGCCTGCGCGCCGCCCAGGGCGACGCGGAACCCGGTCATCACCTCGTCGAAGATCAGCAGCGCGCCGTGCTGCGTGCACAGGTCGCGCAGGTGCTGCAGATAGCCGGGACGCGGCGGGATGCAGTTGGCGTTGCCGACCACGGGCTCGATGATGACCGCGGCGATCTCGTGGCCGATCTCCTCGAACAGCGCGGTGGCACCCTCGGCATCGTTGTAGGCCAGGGTGGCGGTAAGTTCACTCAGGCCGGCCGGCACGCCCGGCGAGGTCGGCACGCCCAGGGTCAGCATGCCGCTGCCGGCCTTGACCAGGAACGAATCGCCGTGGCCGTGGTAGCAGCCTTCGAACTTGACGATGCGGTTGCGCCCGGTGGCGCCGCGCGCCAGCCGCACCGCCGACAGCGTGGCTTCGGTGCCGGAGTTGACCATGCGCACCATCTCGCAGGACGGCACCAGCCGGGTGATGGTCTGCGCCATCGTCACCTCGGCCGGGCACGGCGCGCCGAACGACAGCCCGTCGCCGATCGCGCGCTGCACCGCTTCGCGCACCGCCGGATGATTGTGCCCGGCGATCATCGGCCCCCAGGAACCGACGTAGTCGATGTAGCGGTTGCCGTCGACGTCGTACAGGTACGGGCCATCGGCGCGCTGCACGAAGAACGGCTCGCCGCCCACCGACTTGAAGGCGCGCACCGGCGAATTGACGCCGCCGGGAATCAGCGACTGCGCTTGGGCGAACAGGGCGTGCGAGCGGGAATGGGTCATGAGCGGAAATCCTTGGCGATGCTGGCCGGGCCGACCGGCCGGGCGCGGAGCGAGGCCGTCTATTGTCGCGGCTGCCGCCGGTGTGCGCCATGTCGTCGATCCTGCCGCAGCCGGCGCCGCGCCGTGGATTTGCTTCAAGCCCCTCTCCCACCGGGAGAGGGGTTGGGGTGAGGGTCCGGCGCGGAGCGGCTCGCGGTATTTGGGTGCATGAGGCTGCGTCCGCACCCTCATCCGCCCCTGCGGGGCACCTTCCCCCGAAAAGCGGGCCATGGTCCCGACGCGCGCAGGCGGATCAACACCCCACTCCCGTAGGGGGTGGGGTCGGGGGGGGGCG